>DASWCA010000611.1:0-6862 GCA_036390355.1 Acidobacteriaceae bacterium | reverse complement strand
CAATGGTACGTCTTACTGAGCAATGAGATGATTGAGGTTAGACCGTAAGGACAGCCACAACAAACTCAGATGAATCGGGTTTAGGAACTTCGAAGCACTTTGCATTCAACAAGGGAGTCACTAAAAAATGCACACCACCCGTAGTTTCTTCGGTATCGCGTGCCGCATCGCGGCATTCAGCTTCCTGATAGCGGGAACCGCCTCGCTGATGCATGCCCAGCAGGCTCCCGCCGAATCATTCGCAAAAGCGCCCCTGTTCCTTGCATCCTCTGCGCAGCTTGACCTTAGTTCCTCGTCCTCTTCCAGTTCGTCCAGTAGCAACGCCTGGGCAGCCAATGAGGCCGCCGTTGACCATTTCGATCTCAAGGCCGCCGGCCTGGACAGCTCTCAGCCTCCTCCGCGACGCCGGTATGGACGGCCTAATTACTCCGACAGCCACAGCAATCCCGACGGCTCGAACAAATACACCTTTATGGTGGGAGCCGGCTTTACCCTGCCCACTGGCGGGACTCACAACTACGCAACCCCAAGCTGGAAATTTCAGGTAGGCGGCGGCCGCAACTTCAACAAAACCGTAGGGGTCCTGCTTCAGTTCGATTGGGACCACTTTGGCATGCAGACCAGCACCCTTAACAAGGAACTTGCCCTCTATAACGGCCTGTGCGGTGGAAGCTGCGGTTTCAGCCAACTTGGCGGCAATATCCACGACTGGTCCTTCACGCTGGATCCCATCGTCAACTACTACACGTCCGACACCTGGGGAGCTTATGTCACAGGTGGCCCCGGCTTCTATCACAAGTACACCCAGTTCACGACGCGGACGACCGGGGTGTGCTACGACCCGTATTACGGCTACTACACCTGCTCGGGTGATCAGCCGATCGACTGGTATACCAGCAACGCTTTCGGCGTGAATGGCGGCCTCGGCTTTACGTATAAGTTCTCCCGCTGGGCCAACGAACGCTTTTTCGTCGAAGCGCGCTATGTCTGGACCGACAACCAGCCCAAGCCATACGATACCAGCGGCAAGACAGCCTACTTCAATGCCTTCCCGCAGGCCAGCGCGCGCACAACCTACATCCCGATCACCTTCGGCTTGCGCTTCTGAGCCGGAAATTCTGCTGTTTCGTCGAATGGTTCAAGCTATCCGATAGTGAAGCCCGGCTACTTAGCCGGGCTTCTACTTTTGGAATTCACAACCCCGCGCCACACGATGAAGAAGACGGCGCAATCCAACCGGCAACAAGCTAGATCCCTACCGGATACGGCTTCTCGTGTACTTCGGACCCGCTCGCTCCCCGGCCTGCCCGCTCAAACCGGCCCTGCAGCAGGCTGAGCAGCCCGGTATACCAGTATCCCAGGACGAACAGCAGCAGGAAGGGCACCGTGAAGTAGTTTTCCGTCGACATCGCATACCAGACTGTCCACGCAAAGTAGGCGCCGATCGCCAGCTCGATCCACGGCACAATTCCGAGCCGCTTGCGATAGACCTTCGCCTGGCTGGCCTCGCCTTTCTTCTTCACGCGGTACTTCGGAGTGCGCGCGAACGCGGACTTGATGCCGAACAGCGCCTCCATCACCGCCTTGGTATTGGTGATCGTCAGCCCAACGCCCAGCGCCATCAGGAACGGCACATACAAAAAAGTCTTGTACCAGGTCCTCGGAAACAGTTCTTTCTGACTGACCAGGTAAAACGTCGACACGGACATCGTGCTCGCGATGAACAAAGGCAAGTCGATCAGCAGCATCTGGATATAGCCCTGCCAACTGCGGATAATCATCGCCGGCATCAGCAGCACCGACAGCATGATCATCAACGGATAGCTGAGGTTTGCGGTCAGGTGATACCACGCCTCCAGCTTGGTATGCCACGGCATGTCGCTCTTCAGCACGCGCGGCAGAATCTTCTTGCCCGTCTGGATCAACCCTTTGGCCCAGCGCGCCTGCTGCGTCTTGAACGCCGTCATCTCGATGGGCAACTCGGCAGGGCACTCCACATCCTGGAGGTATTTGAACTTCCAGCCGGCCATCTGCGCGCGATAGCTGAGATCGGTGTCTTCGGTCAGAGTGTCGTGTTGCCAGCCGCCAGCGGTCGTAATCGCCTCGCGCCGCCATACTCCGGCCGTGCCGTTGAAGTTGAAGAAGACACCCGCCCGCGAACGTCCTCCGTGCTCCAGCACGAAATGTCCGTCGAGCAGGATCGCCTCGACTTGCGTCATGAAGCTGTAGTTGCGGTTCAGATGCGTCCACCGGGTTTGCACCATCCCGATTCCCGGCTCAGCGAAGTGGTTTACCACCTTCATCAGCCAATCGGGCGATGGCACAAAGTCCGCATCGAAAATCGCGATCAGCTCGCCGTGCGCAACCTTCAGCCCCTCGTCCAGCGCGCCCGCCTTGTATCCGTGGCGATTGGTGCGATGAATGTGCACGATCGGCTGGGGCGCCAGCCCGGCAAATCCGCGGGCATAGCGCTCAACGATCTCGGCCGCCACCCCCACGGTCGCGTCGGTCGAGTCATCGAGCAACTGGATCTCAAACCGGTCGCGCGGATAGTCGATTCGACAAACCGCATCGATCAGCCGGTCGATGACGAATTGCTCGTTATAGATCGGAAGCTGGATCGTGACGAAAGGCAGCTCGCCCTCGGCATACCTGCCACCAGGATCGTCCCACTTCGAGGCATTCTTCTTGTTGCGGTAGTAGAGCCACACCAACTGGTAGCGATGAATCCCGTAGAACGCCAGGATCACCATCACCACGAAGTACGGAATCAACATCGAGGTGTCGAAGGCATTCCAGCGGTAAAGCCCGCGGAACGTGTGGTCGCCATAGTGCGTGTGCAGATAGTGCCCAAGCCCCTTCGAGGCCAGAAAGATGGCTAGCGGAGCATGCAGACTATTGAAAAAGGATGGCAGGAAGAGACTCCGCGGGCAGGGTTGCCGTTCTCGAAGATTCTACGCGAACCGGCTATTCCGGGAGACGATCTTCGTATAGGGCCAGAAAATCCGCCGGATTGATGACATACACGCCCGAAATCTTCTTCGAATAAAGATGTCCGAAATGGTTCTTGTCACCCGTGACGAGATAATCCACGCTCGCAGCTATAGCTGCAGAAAGGATGGGCTGGTCTTTCGAAACCAGCCTAATGTGGGTTGGTATGAAACGAGGGTCAGCGTCGCTGACAATCTCTGAGCGCATCAGAAGATTCGACAAACGTGCGTCATGGCCGGGGGATCTGACGTTGCGAACAACTTCAGTAATCACGTAGTGCGAAACAACCGGCGTAACATCACGAAGCCGCCAGAGATCAAGAAGATCAGAACCCTCTTTGAGCGATGCCGAAATCAATATGTTCGAATCGAGGTAAACGCGCAAGCGAAGCAAATCAGGCACTCCGCTCCTCTTGCAACAATTCGGATCGCCGGCGCTTCAAATGTGCCCGCCAATCGGACTGCGACGGCAGTCTATCCCGGTGGTTCGGCTCCAGGCCCTCTATCTTCGTCGGATCGACACCCAGTTCCAATATGTGCGGGAGGTTTCTATCCCATTCTTCCTTCGTCATCGAATTGATCAGGATGAAGTAAGCCGTCTCTTCCGGCGACCAGATTGGGGGCTCATACACAAACGCCGGACGTATGCGAATCTCGCCATCCTTCGCTTCCGTCACCAGTAGCGAGCCATCCTGCAACCCGAACTGCTTGCGCAGCTTCGCTGGCAGCACGATAGTTCCCCGTTTCCCCATCTTGATCGTGGTTGTTGCCATGGCCAAAACCTCTGAATATCAGAGTATCAGATATTCAGAAAATCCCCCCAGACTAATGCAGGAACATCGTTCGGTACGCCATGTCCCTCTGTGCCGGCTGGAAGCCCGCATCGCGGATGATGCGTCGCAAATCTTCCTCACTCGCACCCTTGCCGTCCGGCGCAACGGGCCCCACATCGTTCGCGCCGAAGCGCAGCGCCGTCTGCACAACCTTCAGTCCCCGCGCAGCTCCGTCCGCCTGCACGTTCTCAATGTTGTCCAGGAACATCCGCGCGATCGCCAGCGTCTTCAGCCGTTCGACTGCCGTTACCCCGTCCAGTTCCCTGCCGCCCGGCGCATCCGCTGCCACAGGCACGAAGGCCGTAAATCCACCTGTCTCTTCCTGCAGTCGCCGAACCGCCCCCAGAAAGTCGATCCGCTGCTCCAGCGTCTCCCCTGCTCCGAAGGCCATCGTCGCTGCCGTCTGCATTCCCAGCCCATGCGCCGCCCGATGCACATCGACCCACTCCTTCGAGCCGCACAAACCCGCGCCATCTCTTGAGAGCAGGTCCACGCCGTTCCCTGCAATCGAGTTCAGCCCCGCTCCCGCGAGCCGCGCAATCGTTTCCTGCAGCCCAACCCCGCAGTTGTGGGCGAGCGCGACCACCCCGGCCGCCGATAACCCCTCGATCCAGATCGCCGAAAACCGCTGCCTGATGCCGCGCAGCATACCTTCCAACCACTCGATCCCGCTGCAACCGGCGCCCTCAACCGCGATCCGGAGGCGAACAGCGGTGCCGCCCATCTCAACCGTCTCACCAATCGCGTCGAACAGGCGATGCGCGCAGCCAACCGACGAATTCGCCGAGGCGCCCAGCATCACTGCCCGGCAGTCGATAACGCGGTCGACCACGTAGCTGACTACGCCTTCCGGATGCAACTGCCGGCGCACTGCGTCGGCTTCCATACCAACTCCCACAAGATCGTCGCTCCGGAAGCAATCCAGAGCCTGTTCGCGGCTGATTCCCATATGAAAATTCTACGCCTGACCGATCCCCTCAGTGCGCCCGGAGCTTTGCCAGGACAACCATTAGTACCAGCGTGACCACAGCCAGCAGCGCCAGCGCGGTCCACATCAGCTTCATCGCCGTGGCGGCTGTCTTCTCCAGAGATGCGATCCGAACCTCCGCGCTTTCCGCCGCGATTCGTGCCCGGGTCACGTCGACAGCCAACTCCGCCACCTGCTGGTTCTGTGCCTGCAACTGCCGGCCGATCCCGTCCTGCGTCTCGGTCACCTGGCCAATCTGCCCGCGAAGATCCACGGCCAGCGCCGCAAGAGCTGCCTCCTGCGCCTTATCGCTCGCACTCCGCGTATTGAACCACTTGTCCGCGACCGGCATCAGCCGCACGAAGTGAGGGAGAAGCTCGAGCAACATCTTGGGCCACATGACCCTAGTCTACGTGCTCGGAGAGCACGGCGACCATCGACGCCGCGCGCCGCCGACGGCGCATCCATACGGCCCCGATGCTGGCCAACAAAATCGCCGCGATGATGCACTGGGACCAAAGACAGTAGATGCACCACTTGCGGATGACGTAGGCCTCGATGTAACTGAGGAAGGCGGCGCAGAAGAAACCGATGCGGGCCAATTCCAGAACAATCCGAATCCGTCCGAAGAGAGCGCATATTCCGATCAGGGCATATCCGATAATTCCGATCACGGCCACGGGAACGTGCAGCCTGCCGGGTCGCGGTTGTCCGTTCTCATCGAAGTCATCTTCGGTGAGCGGCGGGAACACCGAGTACTTACCGTGGTTGACTGCCCCGCAGTCGAAGCGCTCCGAAACCGCACATGGCGGCGCCGCGGCAGGATCCATCAGGTGAACGTGCAGCGCCAGGGAACTCACCACAATTCCCGCCACCGCAAGCAATGCAATCAAATATTTCATGCACACCATCTTACTTCCGTCGGCTTATATCTCTTCCCTGATTGTCTGCGAATCGGCGCTGTTAATCTCGTGCGGGCTCACATTTCTACGAAATTCTCCGATAAACCAGGAGACAGTCAATTCAACGCAAAAAAGTGTCTCCCATTCCATATATCGCGAAGCAGATAGTGACTACGAGGGATGCCATCGCCAGCCACGTGCGGTGGAAGATCACCCTGTTGCTGGCAGTCAGGATGCGTGAGCCGCTCAGCGACCGCGCTCTTCAGTCCATCCAATATCCCGAACAATGTTCGCTCGGTAAATGGCTGCTCGGCAAACACACTCTGCATCTCCGCAGCACGAAGGAATACCTCGCCGCGGTCGACGGTCATCAAGCATTCCATCGCCAGATGCTGGCCATCGCCCACCTCATCAACTCCCGGAAATTCGACGAGGCCGAACGCCTCCTCAACTTCCCCGGGCCTTTCATCAGCGCTTCGAACTCCTTCGCAAACGCGATTATGGCCCTCGATCGCATCCCAAATGAAGATATATCTCCCGATGCTCTGCGAATTTGAGAATCTCTTCCTGAGCGGGAAGACGGAGGAGCCCTACTTCGCGCCCGGAGTCGCGGCGCCCGGCGGAGGCACAGTCAGCGGTTTCGTAATCTCATCCAGATAAGCCGGCGTCCCCTCCACCCGCACGAGAGTCGGATAGCGCTCGCCATCGTGGTAGTCCACGTCCGCCAGCGAGACAAAGTTGTTCGTCTGCAGGATGAAGTGAATCGGCTCCGTCTTACCCTTGGCCTGCCGAACCGCTGCCTTCAACCCATCCCCGGTGAAGATCACACCATTGACCGCGAAGATCTTCTGGCCGGGCGAGAATTTCGCCTTGTCCGTCGGCCCGCCCCAACGCACATCGGTGATGGTGCCGTCGGCCGCAACACGAAGTCCGAGCGAGTACCACACGTTGATTCCACCACCGCGCCTGTTTCCACTGGCCGCAACCGTCGACTCGCCCTTGCTCGGTTTGTCCGCATACACCAGCTTGTATCCGCCTCGTTCGATCCCCGCCAGGTCCGCACGAGGATTGATTCCCATAACACGGTCGTGAATGAACTTCGCCCAGTCGTACGGCACGACCTGGTTGAGGTCAGCTACGATCTCCGGGAGTTCGTACGGAACGATCAGC
>DASWCA010000610.1:0-6196 GCA_036390355.1 Acidobacteriaceae bacterium | reverse complement strand
TCCGGGTTTGAAGCTGACGGTCTCCCGCCTGGGCGCGGCGATGTCGATCGCCTTCTGAATCGCTGCGGTATCGAGCGTAGTTCCGTCGCCCTTTGCGCCGTAATCGTTGACCAGCAGCGTCCTGGGCGCAGCCATCGCCGTTAGGGAGACGAGAGCGATGACGCCGCAGAGCGCAAATGTCCTTACTCGTGCGCGCATTTATTTGACCTCTGAAACGAGACGGACCGTGCCGAGCAACCCGGAGGAGATAGGCATGACCTGGTTGAGGTCCTGCATCTGAAAGCGGTCGCCGTACTTGGCGATGAGCGGCCCATAGTCATGCGGTGGAAGTGCTGACCAGGCGTTGAGCGCCGTATTGAAGACGTGAATCTCGATGTGATTCACGCCCGGCTTGACGAGCTTTGTGATCTCCACGCGATACGGTGGATGCCAGAGCGCTCCCGCGGACTGGCCGTTGATCGTCACCAGGGCAGCCTCGCGCACCGGAGGCGTGTAGTATGCGTGCATTCCGGGACCGGGACGCGTAACCAGCGGATTAGGCAGGCCGTCGGGACCCAGGGCGGCGTGCTCGGGCGGGGAATTCGGCGCACCCGGCAGCGGCTTGCCTCCTGCCACTTCGAGGAAGGTCGGGGAAGTGGCAGCGGACTTCAGTTCAACGTCGCGAGAGTAGACCGCCTCGCCCGAGTAATGAATGGTCGAGGGATCGGAAATCCAATCGGTGAGGACGGGCTCGGAAATCGATTTATGGATGCCCGGGAAGGAAACTTGCCATGCGGTGCTGATATCCAGTGTGGCAGTTGGCCCTGCCGGATTTGCAGCGGGCTTGGCGGAGGGTTGCACATCGCTCAGCACGTAAAGTCGAGATCCATACGGAGCGAGATGAATCGGCAGGGAAGTCCCCGAGACGGATGTCGACGCTGCGTTGTCGAGGTCCCACTCTTCAGCAAACTTGTGCGTTGTGGCGAGAGTCACAGTGGTGTCGAGCGGGACGTTCGATGTGTTGACGACGAAGTAGATGTCGGCCGTCGGCAGCTTGCGGCGGATGAAGGCGATCTGGTTCCTCGCAGCGTCCTCCGCGCCGGCGAGTTGCAGATCCGGCTTGGCTGCGGCGTGCAGCGCGTCGGGGAGATGCGTCTCGTCGGCGACAAGCGTCGATTTGACTGGGTCGAAGAGTTGCTTAGACAGCCTTGTGAGTTCCGGCAGCGACTTGCCTTCCGGATCGATGGACGGTGCGCGTCCGACCGAGATCACCTTTCCACCGGATGCGGTGAACGTTGCGATTTTTCGTAAGGTTTCAACCGGAATGCGATCGGTGGGCGGAACAACGATGACCGAGTGGTGCCCGACGCCGACCTTGTTGATTGCGTCGGCGTCGATGAAGTCGACGTTGTATCCGGCGGAGAGAATGGCAGACATCAGCGCCGGTGTAACGAGGCGCTGCATCGCTCCTGTAATAGTCGTTTGCGTCGGGCGGAAGCCGGCCCAGGCATCGTCGGTCGGCAGCAGGATTGCGACCTGATTCGCGGGTTGCCCCTGTCGCATGAGATAGCTCATGCGGCCGATGTAGGCAGTCACCGTCGGCATCACAGGATGCCACGGGTTGTGATTGTTAAAGGATGCGGCAGCATAGAGCGACCAGCCGGGTTCGGGGACTTCACTATCGGGCGGTGAATACGGCCAGCCGTGGCAGATGATCTGGTTCTCGCCCATGATGAAGTCGATGTCGGCCTCGGTCTTCATGTCCAGCGGCGTGGCTCGAAACACGGGCGAGTGGAGCCACGTAAAGGTCTCGCCCGACGTCACGTTATGGTTGAAGACGTGATTGGCAGAGGTCGCCCAGCGCAGCGTGGAGAAGGCGCGCCACTGCGGCCCTTCGCCTTCAGCAAGGCCCACGAGGTTCTGGCTGGAGAAGCTAACCGCTGGCTCGCCGTATGTTTGTGAGCGGAATTTCGTGTGGTGCGCGATGGCCCAATTATTGATCTGAGTCAGGTAGTTCTCGTTGATGAGTTCGGTGAGCGTCTTGCCATAGTCGTGGCGGAGATTGTCCGCGGCGGGCGTGCCTCCGGCGACGAGTTCGGGGAGGTGTGGAATCAGATCGTAGCCACGCCGCTTCTTGAACTCTTCCGGAAGCCTGGGTGTCCAGTCGGCTCCGTACGCTTCGAGCGAGTCGGAGAAGATGGCGTAAGGGGGCGTGTTGCCGAACGCCTTGAGCAGCGGTTCGCCGACCTTCTCGAGGTGGGTGGCGACCGCGTCGTGCGAGAAGGGATCGAGAACATAGCCATCGGCGTCGACGGCGGCGCGCTTCACCTGTTGCCGGGTGTGGCTCGCCACGAAGAAGACGGCGACGCGGGGCTTGTCGGAGGGAGCGAATGTTGCGGACATCCCGGTGACGACGATGGGTTTCGCCGAGGCAGCATCGAAGGCCGGGGGACGCGGGCCTCGGGCTGTACGGCCAGTCGCCGGCGCGGGTGGGGCGGCAGTTGCGGGATCGGCGATGACCGCGGAGATGGCCGAGTCGCCTTCGCTCCAGGCCATGCGGGCCGGAGTTCCAGTAGCAGCCGCACTCGCGACTGGAATCTGAGCCGAGGTAGCGTTGGCAGGCACGGGAACTTCGAAGGTGTGCAGCGCGCCGACGGCCTCTGCGAGTGTGATATGCGGGCCACCGTAAGGCCACCCCGAGCACAGTGTGACATCGATGCGGAGGCCAAGCTTACGGCCTTCCGACTGTGCATAGTTGACGGCGTCCAGCATCTCGGGGGAGAGGAACGGAAAATTCTTCAGCCCCTTCGCCGGATCGTCGAGGACTTCCGGGTAGACGAAAGCAAGCTCCGCTCCCTGGATCCCGTCGGCTTTCATCTGCTGCAGTTCGCTCAGAATCTCGGGCTTGACGACCGCCGGGCCGAACCACCACCAGCGCACCATCGGCCTCGCGTCGTTGGGCGGATTCAGGAAGTTCTTGCGCAGGGTGTCGAGCGACGGCGCAGAAGGTTGCGCGAGAAGCGCCGGAACAAACGCCAGCGCAATGGCGGAGGTAATTAGGCTGCGGACTATGCGAGGGCGGAGAGTCTGCGGACATGCGTGTTGCTGCTGTTTCATGTGGTCTCCGAACTGCTTGTTCGAGCTTCACTTCACGGGATTTCAGCGACGACGTCGCCGAACTAAGTTAGTTCATTGGGAAGAATGTTTCAAGGCAGGAACTCGATGCCGGAGGCCTCACCCTGCATGGGGCCACATCGGGCTTCACCGGGCATTGATAGAATTGCGCAAATTCCATTTGAACGCCCGCCGCGGATTGAGGCGACGCGCCCTCGGAGAACTCGAATGCAAAAGCTAATGCTGTGGATCGTTGGTGCAACGATGTTTCTCGGTGGCACACTGCACGCCCAGGATCTCGCGGGAAACTGGCAGGGAACGCTGCAGGCGGGCAACGGCCTGCGGATCGTCATGAAGGTGACGAAGGACGACAACAAGCTCAGGGCTGTCTCCTACAGCATCGACCAGGGCGGTGCGCCGATTGCGATCACTTCGATCTCACTGCAGGGGTCGGCAGTGAACTTTGCGATTAAGGCGCTTGACCTCACGTACGTCGGAACGATGAATCCTGACGGCAAGACAATTTCGGGAAACCAGACCCAGGGCGGCCAGACGCATGTGCTGAACTTTGAGCGTGTGAGCCCGGAGAACACGTGGCCGATTCCAGAGCCTCCCAGGAAGATGGCCGCGGACGCCAAGCCGGGGTTTGAAGTGGCGACGATCAAGCCGAGCACTCCAGGCCGGCCGGGCAAAGGCATCGGGTTTAGAGGCCGCCATTTCACGACCGTCAATTTCAACGTGAACGATCTGATCGGCATTGCCTACAAGGTCCACGAAAAACAGATCGTTGGCGCACCGGCGTGGTTTGGAACCACTCTGTTTGACATTGACGGCGTGCCCGATGTGGAAGGCCAGCCGAGCCCGGACCAGATGAATATCATGATCCAGAAGCTGCTGGCCGATCGCTTTCATCTCGTCTTTCACCACGAGAAGAGGGAACTGGCCGTCTACGCAATCACGCTGGGGAAAGGTGGGCCGAAGATGACGATCAGCGCGGCCGCACCGAGCGACCCGCAGGCGTTCTTCTTTCGAAAGCTTGGTGCGTTGACCGTCAGAAATCAGACGATGGTGAATTTTGCGAGTTGGATGCAGACCGTCATGGACAAGCCCGTGGTGGATCAGAGCAGTCTGCCCGAAAGGTACGACTTCACATTGAACTGGACGCCGGACGAAAGCCAATTCGCCCAGTTTCGCGGGACCGGTGTCACAGTTTCGCCGCCAACAGACGATCCCAATGCGCCGCCCGGGCTGTTTACGGCGATTCAGGAACAGCTTGGGATGAAGCTGGAACCAACGAAGGCGAAGGCTGATGTGATGGTGATCGACCATGTGGAGCAGCCATCGGCGAATTAAGAATAGTGCTGGTTGTTGCGGACATAGCCAAAGCCGACGTGCGCTTTGCCGGCTGCCACTTGTTTGGCTAGCTAAGGGACGTGCGGACAGAAACATCGTTAAGCGTAGTCCCCTCTCTCGACCAGCATTGCAGCCGAATGCTAGGATTCCCCAGCAGAAACAATTTCGTTTCCGTAGCCAAAGGAATCCGAATGCGCTTGCTCCCGAGTTCGATCGCCGTCCTATGTATCGCCGCCGCGCAGGCACAAACTGCGCCGCCCGCGTCCGCACCGGCAGTTCTCGCATCGCCCGCGACCTTCACCTGCGGTGCCGCGAAGAAAGGCTCGATCGCCCTCAACCTCACAACCCTTGCATCCGACACCGCCGCAGGCTGGGACCTCAAGACCGTCACGACGATCAACAAAGGAATCTGCGCCTCCGGCAAGCCCTTCTACTTCTCCATCCCGCTTCCCGAGGGCAATTATCGCGTCACCGTCACGCTCGGCGGCGAGGAAGCCTCCGCCATCACTGTACGCGCCGAAGCGCGCCGCCTGATGCTGGAGAAAGTCTCTATTCCGGCGCGCAAGACCGTCACCCGCTCCTTCGACGTCAACCTCCGCATTCCCGAGTTCACTAAGTCCGACGGCACTCCCGGCCGGGTCCGCCTCAAGCCCCGCGAGATCGGCAATCTGGATTGGGACCCCAAGCTGACCCTCGAGTTCAACGGCACCAATCCCAGCTTCCACTCGCTGACCATCGAGCCCATCACCGAGCCCGTCATCTACCTCGCCGGCGACTCGACTATGGTTGATCAGGATGTCGAGCCCTGGGCTTCGTGGGGACAGATGCTCCCGCGCTTCTTCCTTCCTGGCATCGTCGTCGCCAACCACGCCGAATCCGGCGAGTCGTCCTCAAGCTTCGTCGGCGAGCAGCGCTTCGCCAAGATCATGTCCCTCATCAAGCCCGGCGACTACTTCGTCGTCCAGTTCGCCCACAACGACCAGAAGAACGGTCCCGACTTTCCCGCAAGATATCGCACTATCATGACCGACTTCGTCACCCAGGTCCGCGCCAAGGGCGCAACGCCCGTCATCGTCACCGCCATGAATCGCGAGCAATTCGACGCCGACGGCCACATCGTCGACTCGCTCGCCCCCTACCCGCAGGCCGCCCACGACGTAGCCGCCGCAACGAACACCGCGCTAATTGACCTCAACTCTATGTCCAAAACGATGTTCGAGGCCATGGGCAAAGAAGGCGCCGACCACGCCTTCATGAAGTTCAAAGCCGGCAGCTATCCCGGCGTCGACCGCGATATCTCCGACACCACCCACTTCAACAACTACGGCGCCTACGAACTAGCTCGCTGCATCGTCGAAGGCATCCGCGACAATAAACTCTCCCTCGCCAAATTCCTCGACCCCGCCGTCCCCACCTTCGACCCCGCAAAGCCCGACCCGTTCGCCACCTTCTCCCTCCCCTACACCCCCATGCAGAGAAAGGAGGACACGACAAAAGTCCCCCAAACTTAAAGAAAGGAGGTCGTCATTCTGAGCGCAGCTCAGAATCTCCGCATTCGTTTTTCACCGCCGCGCCTCCGTCAGTTGGCGATATAACTCTACCGTCTGCGCTGCAATCGCCTCCCACGCAAACGTCTCCTCCACCCGTTTCCGTCCAGCTGCACCGAACTGTTTGCACAACCCCGGATCACCCATCAACTCCGAAATTTGCCGCGCCAGATCCCGCGCAAACTTATCACCATCTATCGGAA
>DASWCA010000609.1:0-7525 GCA_036390355.1 Acidobacteriaceae bacterium | reverse complement strand
CAGTCTCTGTCTCGGGCGAGAAGTCCCGCTGGTCAGGCCCCACGAAACGATAGGCATAGGCCAGCGGCACAATCTCCCCGGCCTGCTGCATCGCGCGATAGGCAGCATCTCCCGCATCGCCGTAATGTTGATGGAACTGCTCGACGATCCTTGATTCAGAGAGGTCCGGGTCGTAACCAAGGCGTCCCCATGCGAAGTACCACATCCAATGCTTCTGCCAGATATACGGATAGACCTGGGCGTCCCGTGTCGACCGGTAGTACTGGTCGGAGTGGACGCTGAAGTAAGCGGTATGAGGCTCAATCGTGAAGCCGCGAGCATTGCCAAGCTCGCAACTGCGTACCGTGCGGCGTATAAAATCTGTGTTCTCCCACGCCCAGAAACGGTGAGTCCCATTGGCGCGAATCTGCCAGATGATCTGGTAGTTTGCTGGCACATCTAGATAACCTTGATAGCTGTAGCTGCCATACGTCGCGCCTTGCATCGCTTGATAGGGCAGACCGAGTTGCTCTCCGTTGAACTTGATCTCGATATCGAAGCCGTTGTGAGCAGCTCCGGCGATAGGCTCAAGCTGTTCCTTGGTTGTCCGCCACGAACGCGTGTACAGGCGGAGGTCGGGACGGTGCGCCTCGTCGACGCCACGAATGTAGGCGTCCTTGTAAAACGCTGCGCTCTGTCCGGACTCGCCAACGCGGAAGCCGAGCATGTATAGATCGGGCAACTCGCGGATGAGGATCGAAACAGCCTTGGCCGTGTAGTCAGCGAGCTTCTCGGGACGAATATTGGTGAGGAATGTCTCTCCCTTGCGAGCTCCGCCTGCATCGTTGACCGCGCTGTAGTTCATGAACGCGACACGAACTCCACGAGACTTCGCATAGGCGATGATGGCTTTGAAACTAGCGAGATTCTTCGCGCGGTAATCCGCCGTGAAGCCACCAGCGTCCGGATATCCGGGCACCTCCACCAGTTGCGGATAGAGATTAGGAAAGCTGGTGGTATTCAGGTCATAGGCGCCGTGCATGTCGAGCAGGTTGAAGCGGTCTCGCGCCAGCATGTCGATGTACTCGCGCCACATCTCAAGATCGTTCAGCAAAATGGGATAGACGTGGATAAAGGGATTATCAGCACGTATCTCAAGAAATGGTTGCTGGGTGGATGGCGCGATGCCACGCGCAACCTCAGCCCACGTACGGGCGGAGGGATGCGCAGCGATCCGCTCCGCAATCTCTTGCAGCGCATACATCCCGCCGGGCCCGCCACCCGCCCGAATCCTGACCATCGAGTCGCGGACGGCAATCGAGAAGCTCTGCTCGGCCTTCAGCGAGAGAGGCTTCGACGATCCCGACCCCAGATTCAACTCAATCGAAATACGGGCCGTCGCTGGATCAATGTGCAACGATCGCAGCGATCGCTCTACATCGTGGGCCGCCCATCGCACGCACTCCGGCGTGTTCGCCGGCAACTCTACCTGCGCGAAGCTTCGCGGTGCAAAGCTACCGGTAAGCACCGCAAGCGCCATCCAGATATGGTCTCGATGAGTCACTGCTTCGGCGCCTCGCACCGCTGATAGAAATTCTCCACCTGCCGCTGAAAATCCGGCCTCTGCAAATCCTGGCGGAAGACAAGCAGCCACGCACAATCCGCCTTCACCGACTGCTCCAGGTCGTCTTCCAGCGGATACCCCATCTGAGTGGCCGATTGACGCTGCTCGCAAGCCAACGGACCGCCATGCCATTCGGCCGGATAGAGATGCGTGCGGTCGAAGCCATTATCCTGAAGAGCCAATCCCTCCTGCTTCGCCAGCGCAAGGATTACTCTCTCGTTGCATTCCCCACCGGACAGCGTGCACTCGCCGCCCAGAAACGACGCGTCCGGCATAAGCGCAACCGGAGTCGACGGAAACGCAGCCTTGTAACTCGCGACGATCCCTCGAATTGCCTGGTACCACAGCGCATTGGTGTATCCAGCCTCTTGCCAAAGCGCCAGCCGCGCGGCCCGCTGCTCCGGAGTCTTATTTTGTTCGGTGTCGGGCTTGGTTTCGCCGCCGTCACCCGCCGCGATCTCAACGAACGCCACCTTATCGCGGTAGGAACTCGTCCGAATATGGCCCGCGACAGCGCGCAAAAACTCCCGAAGCCCAGCTTGAAAGCCCTCGTCCCAGTAAACCGGCAAGATGGCTCCATCGACCTCAACCACTCTGGAGATTCGATACTTCTTGTACGCCCACTCCGGAGTCCCTTGCTGCGACCATGGCTCTTTCCACTTCGTCCAGCCCGCGGCAGAGAGGCGCAGCACAACCGCTTTACCTGCACTCGTCCATGTAGCAACCTCCCGGTCCATCGCCGAGAAGTCGAACTTTCCCTCCTTCGGTTCAAGCTCCGACCAGTAGTAAATGAGTACGCGCCCGGAGACATTGGGGAATTTCAGGTCCGCAGGATCAGCCTGCTCTCCAGAGAATTCGATGAGCCTGGGACAGCTATGCGTCTCGCCCGCCGCCAACGCAGTTTGCGGGACAGAGGGCGCGCCCGTAGCTACTCCCGCTTGCGCCGTGCAAAGCGATGAGACGGAACCCAGCGCCACAAAAGATGAGACAACGCGCGCAAAGACTCGTAATCGCACAGTCATTCTCCTCATGGTTGAGGTTATAGAGGGTCGCGCATGAATCCGGCGCGCTCCTTAGAAGCGCAGATGCCCGGACAATTGCAGGAACCGCTGGCCGCTGGTGCTGGTGATCTGCCCCAGGCTGGAGCCGATCTTATTCGCCGGCGTGCCAAGATTCGGTGTGTTGAACACCCCGAACGCGTCGCAACGGAACTGGAACGTCATGCCTTCGCGACCCGGCACAGGAAACGTCTTCCCCGCGGACATATTGTTGGTGATGCTCGCAGGCCCGATGATCGAGTTCCGCCCCAAATTCCCAAAGGTCCCGGCACCCGGAGTTCCGAACGCGGTTGTGTCGAACCACGTGCCGCCGGTGAGCGCCAGCTTATTGATCCGGTGCCGTCCGCTCGGAAGCACCCAGCTATGCAGCACAGTCGGCCGCTGATTGGGCGTGTTGGTCAGCGCATAGTCCGTGCCCGAAACGACATTCACCGGCTCGCCGCTGCGCAGGTTGTATCTGCCGCTCAGATTCCAGTCTCCCAGCGCCTCGCGGATCAGATGGCTATGACGTTCGAGTTTCGGAGTATGAACCGTATACCCGATGCTCGCAATATGTGTCGCGTTGAAATCCGACGGCCCGACTTCGGAGTTGAGATTGAAGTTCAGCGGCGAACCAACCACGGGAACCGTCGATGTCCCAAAAACATTCGGCGAGGTCGCCGTGTCTGTCGTGTTCGACGAGAATTCATCGATCGAGCGCGAGTAGGTGTAAGCTCCCATCGCGCTGACCCACGAGCCCAGCCGCTTGGTCATCGAAATCTGAAGCGCGTTGTAACTCGACATGCCGATCGTGGCCATGTCCGCGATATTGCCAAAGTTCCCATACGGGCGGCGCGCCTGGTAGCTCGATGTCGACGTGCTGGCGCCCGCGGCATACAGCGCCGGATTGCTGTTGAAGTCCAGCAACTGATGCCGCCCGAACTTTCCGACGTACATCACCTGCATGGCAAGGTTCCGGCTTAGCTGCTGCTGCACCCCAAGGTTCGCCGACTCCACGTATGGCGTCCTCAGGTTGGGATCGGGATACGTCAGCGTGAAGGGAGTCTTGAACGTCGGGTTGGAGAGGTCAACTGTTGCCGGGAACGTGGGACCGCTCGCATACGGATCGGAGATGCTGGCTGGCGTCACATTCGGTGAAAACTGAAACACATACGGCTGCGTGTTGTTCTGGATCAGATTCGCTCCAAGCTCGTCGTAAAAGATACCGAAGCCGCCGCGTAGCGCCGTCTTGCCGTTACCGAAGACATCCAGAGCAAAGCCGATTCGCGGAGCCAGATCGAAATGCGGTGTCGGCACTTCGCCTCTGGGTATCCCAGGATCTCCGGGGAACACAAGACCGGTTGGCGCAGTCGGTATCCTCGTCGATTGTTGCCCCGGACGAAAAGTCGCCCACCAGTTCTGCGGCTGGTACCACGGGAATGGCAGCTCATATCGCAGGCCCAGGTTCAGCGTCAGGCGCGAGGTGGCCTTCCAGTCATCCTGGAACCACAGATACATGTTGTTCTGAATGCCGGTCTGCTCGATCTGCGGGCTCTCCGCCGTAGCACTGTTCACCAGGCCCAGCACATAATCCGCCATGGAATTGTTCGTGTATGTGCCGGTGAAGGTGAACTGGCCCATGGTGTAGAAGTACGAGCGATTCATATACTGCAAGCGCAGATACTCGACTCCCATCTGCATCGAGTGGCCGCCTCGCGTCAGGCTCACGCTGTCCACCAGGTCCAGATCCGCATCCACATTCTTCTGCTCATCGGTGGAGTTCGACGAGAGGATCATGCGCGAATTGACCGTGAAGGCGGGCAAGTCCGGCTTGCCGAGAACCGGGAACGCCGATCCCAGAGAATTCAGGCTGGTCGGATCGGAAGGTGTCGATGTGCCGTAGAAGCGGTTGTAGCCCAGCCGCAGGACGTTCAGCAGATTGGGCGAGAGCATCCACGTATCGTTGATCGAAATCGTTTGCGTGCGCGCATTCTGGTTCAGCACTTCGTACTGCGGAATCGCGTTGGTCGAGGTGGTGTGGCTGTTCTGAGACGAGTTGATGACGATGTAGCGTCCGTCGATGGTGTGGCTCCCGAAGTGCCAGTCGGCGCGCCCCTCGGCCACGTCGTTGATGAGCGGGCTAAAGTAATTCTGGAGCAGCGTATTGCTCGGGCCATTTGGAAGCGGGACATACTTCGCATCGAACTTCTGGATCACGGAATTCAGGCAGACGTTCGGTATCTGCGCATTGGCAACGTATTGCCCGGTGCCCAGGGCAGAGGCGCATCCGCCCGGCAGCAGCGGCACCAGCGTCGAGTAATACTTCCCTTTGGAATAATTGGGGTTCAGCAGATAGCTGTTCGCGCTGATTCCGGCTGCGACGGCGTCCGCGGAAAAGTCGCCCGGAGTGCCGTTCAGGCCGCGCTCGGCGCTGGTTGGCGGCAGCGCGGAGGTTGCCGTATCCACATTGCTCTGCCGGTAGCCCTCATACGCCAGAAAGTAGAAGAGCCGGTCGCGCAGGACCGGGCCGCCGACCGTAGCGCCAAACCGGTTGATGTGGGAAGCGTTCCTCAGCTTGGTGTAGTAGTTGGAGGCGTTGAACGCCGTGTTCTGGTCGTACTCCCACAGTGCGCCGTGGATTGCATTTGTACCGGACTTGGTCAGCACATTAACAATGCCTCCGGTGTTGTGGCCGTACTGCGCTCCATAGTTGCCGATCAACGCATCGATCTGCGCCAGAAAGTCCGGCGGCGGATAGTTCTGTCCCTGGTTCCGGAAGAGATTCGTGTGCATCAGGCCGTCGAGCAGCAGCAGATTGTCGGAGCTGCGCGAGCCCGACACGTTGAACGTCGGCCCATTGCGATCCGGAGCAAACGCGGCTTTGGTGCTCACGTCCGACACGCCGGGCAGCACCGAGAGAAAGTCCAGCGGCTGCCCGCTGCTCGTCGGCATGTCATTCACCAGCGCCTGGGGGATGACGTAGCTCATGCTGTCGGAATGTGTATCTACCTGTGGCGGGGCGTCGCTGACCACAACCTGCTGAGAGACTCGCCCCAAAGGCAACTTCGCATCCACCCGGACATTCTGGTCGGCGTCCACTTGCACCGCCGTGTTCGAGAACGTCTCAAAGCCGGGCGCCTCCACCGTGAGCGTATACGAACTGATGGGCAACTGAGAAAGGATGTAGGAACCCCCTGCGTTCGTCATAGCCGCGCGCACGAGGCCTTCCTGCGACGTCGCTTTCACCGTGACGTTCTGGATCGCCGCGCCGGAGCTGTCCGTGACATTGCCCAGGATCGTACCGGTATTCTGCGACCACGCGTGAGTGCCGCCAAAGAGCAGCAGAAGAATGCTCAAGGCAAGGAAAGTGCGCTCCAGCTTCGGAGTCCAACAAGTCCAACAACGGCGGAACAGCCCGTTCCATTGCGCGATGTCCATACGGATTGCCTCCTGAAGCGGAAAGGCGCGCGAGGAGCGTTTGGAAATGGGGCAAATACAGCAGCCGCCGGCGATTCCATGCGCATTCCCTGAGCGTTTGGCGCAATGCTAGCAATCGAAAGCGCCGCTGGAATCCGTCAGAAGTATGAGTGAACCGAAAAAGATGCCCCAGCCGATCTCACTGGCAGTCCCGTCCTACAAGAGTCAGAATCTCCGTAGTTGCCTTGCTCGGCCTCACAGCCATCCCCGTAACCACCGCCGGCCGATAGCTGATTTCCAAAATTGGGTGCCCGTCGGATGTGTCTTGCGGAATGGATGTCGGGCGATGCATGGTACCCCGTACTTAAGTCCTAAAGTACATCTTCTAAAGATGTTAGGTACAACGTTTGGTCTATACCAGATTCGAGATTCGAGATTCGAGGTTCGAGGTTCGAGCATCGAACCTCAGGAGCGGTCCGCAGCACCCGGGTTGGCGTGGTCGACAGGCTCTCCACGCGGATCGGGTTTGACGGTCGCCGGCTGCGTGTACGTCTGACCATCCACCGTGAGACGAACCGTGTACTCGCCGGGCGTAAGCGCAACTGGACCCTCTCGTCCCTGGCCCGGGACGCGTGCCGGTTGAGCAGCAGTTTCAGTCTCGGTCCCCGCAGGCAGCGAGCAGGCATCCCGCGGAGCCGGCGCAGCAGGACGGCCGCGACCGCCGCCAAATCCGCGCGCGGGCGCTACGTTCAGGGCGAAGCGATGCATTCCGGCGTTGGCCGAAGGTGGTTGCGCAGGCTCCTCCCACACTGCCTGGACATTGATCGCTTCCACATCCACCGGATGAACCGGAGTATCGCTTGCTGCGCAGGCCTTCACCGCGCCCTTGCTGTCGATCAATTCGAGTTTGAGCGGCCCGCTCGCCGGAGTCTTCAGCCAGTAGTAGGCCAGAACGCCCGCTGGCGGGTTCAACTCCTGCGGCTCCTCGTGCGGCAGAGGCGTGCCGTTCTGTCCGCCCTGTTTTACCGCAAGCGCCGTTCCCGGTTTGAAAAGATAGGCAGTGGCCGACGCGATCTGTCCGCCACTGCTCGCGATCTCACGCAGCGACGTCATCTGGTCCATCACCCAGAAGCCGCGTCCGTGCGTTGCCACATCGAGATCATCGCCATGCACGACAATGTCGCGGACAGAGGTGACCGGCATATTGTTCTGCAGCGGCTGCCAGTGCGCGCCGTAGTCAAACGAGACATATACGCGTAACTCGGTGGCCGCGTACAGAAGCCCCTTGGCCTCAGGATCTTCCTTCACCGAATTGACGTAAGCCCCGTCAGGAATCCCGTTGGCAATACTAGCCCAGCTCTTTCCGCCGTCATGCGTGGCATAAATGTAAGGCTTGTTGTCGGCGAGTCGATGCCGATCGACGGACGCATAGGCAGTGTTCAAGTCGAAGTGCCCGGCTTCAATCTGC
>DASWCA010000608.1:0-4163 GCA_036390355.1 Acidobacteriaceae bacterium | reverse complement strand
GAAACAGCTCGTCTACCAGGCGATTACGGACTAGACGTCTGCGCGGGCGAGGTCGGGCCGGTGCTGCGGGCCGATTCTTTTTTGCGGGTTTCCGTGCTCACCGTGTAATCGAGCGACCGCTTCTTGGCCGAAACCAGCACTCGGCCAATGTCGGTCTGCGACCCCGAGAAGACATTCGAGTTTCTCTAAAGCGGTCGTTGCCGTGACTACTCGATTGCCCTGTTGGCGCGCCCGACCATCTAAGAGGAATAAGAGAATCAATCCGGCCGCGAACTCTGAAGGGCCCGCCGGCGCGCTGTAATCGGGTGCTTGAACTTCGAATCGCGCACATGCACCTTATGATAATTTCGCTCGCCTCCGCACCCCCCGGAGCGGAGCGATTGGAGCGGGTTAGTGGTAAATTAAGGACGCACTTTCCTCCAGGGGGTCGATATGAACCGAACTTTCCTAGGACTCGTGCGCCACGTGGCGAAGCCGGTTGATATCGAGCCGCGTGGGCTGAGCGTCACGTAACCGCGCAAGCTCGGCCTGAAGATCCTTGCTTTGAACTTCACGTCGCTTAATTTCGTCAACAATCCGCTGGGGTGCGTCGCCGCTCGCGATCAGTACCATGAAGCGTTCAAGCTCACGATCTAGGCGCCCATGTTTCAAGACTCTTGGTATCACGCGATTGCAGCGACCTTAGTCGTTATCGCCGTCGCCCCTGCTGTCGCCTTGGGCAGTCGCATGCCTGGTGCCCATCACAATGCGTCCCGATCCCTTCTTGAAAAAGACGTTGGTGATTGCGTTGGCAGGATGTCCGGTGACGTCATTTCCCGTTCGCAACTCATAAACCTCGCGCCCGCCGGCTACGACGACACCGTCCAAGGTTGTCCCGTCATTACGTATCTCAGTAGCCGTACAGTCGGAATGGACTTTGTAACTACCGGTAATAACGGCTGGCGACTGGATTACGCCGTTGGCTACGGCGGTGCCCTCTCCATCGGTAATGAGCCCGGCTCCATCGAGGGTTCTGAAGCCTACGTTAGCATTGGCGACCGGTTTGGACGGGTTGACGAGGTTAGTCCCCGTGCTTAGGAGGCGATAGGTGCCTTGCAGGCTGGCGTCGCTGCATGCCTCATCTCCAATGCTCAACGCGACACCGGTTTGCTCCGGCAGCGTCGGAGTGCAAGCTTCGCCGACCGTGCACAATGTCTGGTGGGTGATGATGAAAGAAAACTCGCGGCCATGTGCGCCAGGAACGATCATGAAATCAAATTCCAAGTGCTCGAAGTCGACGGGAGTAGAGTTGGGATCGGAGGTGAGGTCAATCGAGGCGTGGCCGGTGCAGTTGACGTTTACGCCGTACGTTCCGGTGCCTGCATGTCTGATCGCAGGCGTACCGCTCCTAGCGAGCGTGTCCCGAGCGGTGAGGCTGCCGGCGCCGTTGAAGGTTGCCAGCCCGACGGCGCCGACGCGACCCACTCGGAAGAAAGATGGCGTTGGCGTTCCAGTGAACGGCCCGATAAATCCGCTGAAGCTGTACCCGTAGCCGCCCGTTAGGATCTGATCGGTACATTCTTGACCGGCTTGTGTGTCATCCTCTCGGTCCTGTGCTTTGGCCATTGTGCCCAAGAAGAAGAGGCTAGCGAGAGCAATTGCGGTAAGGCGTTGAAGCAAAATGGGTCCAGTAGGTTTGACCCCGCTGATTGCGAAGAACTTTGTGTATCTCATTTTTCACCTCACGTAGGGGGATTTGCGCTGCGTGCGCCGTATCATGAGTGATGCTCGCCGCATCGCGGGCATGCCCATATTCGTTCGGTGCGATTGCAGCGTCAATGGACGGTGGCTTGTCTTTGGCTGAACTTTGGCTGATCAGGAACGAGAGCTAGAGAACTCCGGCTTATGATTGCCCCCACTCAGTCTCGACGGCTCGTGCGCTTCGGCGCATTTGATGTTGACCTCCGTTCGGGAGAACTGCACAAGGATGGCGTCAAAGTAAAGCTGCAGGAGCAGCCGTTCCGTCTGCTTGCGCTGCTGCTGGAGCACCCTGGCGAAGTCGTTACCCGGGATGAGTTGCGTCACAGACTTTGGCCCGGGGACAGCTTCGTTGCATTCGATGACGGTCTGAACACTGCGATCAAGAAACTTCGTGATGCACTGGGCGACTCGGCTGAGAAGCCCTGGCTTATCGAGACACTCCCCAAACATGGATATCGCTTCATCTTGCCGCTGGCCACTGAGCGCTCCTCGGGATTCTCGACCCTTTGGAGAAACGTTAGATCTTGGAGCCGCAGCCGAACTGTTTTGCCGCTGGCAATTGGCGTCGCCGCTCTGTTGCTGGTAGTGGTCTACCTGGTGCGTCCGCAAGTGGAGCCGCAGGCAAAACCAGGGGGCGGGAAGATCATGTTGGCTGTACTCCCTTTCGAAAATCTCAGCGGAGATCCGGAGCAGGAGTTCTTCAGCGACGGCCTGACGGAAGAGATGATCACCAATCTTGGGGGCCTTCATCCGGAACGCCTGGGCGTTATCGCCCGCAGCTCGGCCATGAGGTACAAGCACGCCAGCAACTCCCTTCATCAGGTTGGCAAAGATCTGGGGGTTCAGTATGTTTTGGAGGGCAGTGTGCGGCGGTCAGGCGACCGGGTTCGCATCACTGCGCAGCTTGTTCAGATCAGCGACCAAACCCATCTTTGGGCACAGACTTACGATCGCAACCTGCGGGACGTGTTCGCCATGCAGACCGAGGTCGCACGCGCCATTGCAGACGAGATCAGCCTGAAGCTGTCGTCGGAGCAACAGCAGAGATTGATCGCAGCATCTGCGGTTGATCCCGAGGCGTTCGACTTGTACCTGTACGGCCGCTACTTTTCTCACCGTGGACTGGATGGCCTGCCGCGGGCAATCGAAAACTTCAAGTACGCAATTGCGAAAGATCCAAATTACGCTCTGGCTTATGCAGGCCTCGCCGACGGGTACACGACTCAAGTCTTCGGGGGAGCGCAGTCTCCCAAGGCGGGACTCGAAAATGCGAAAGCAGCAGCCGAAAAGGCTTTAGCGCTTAACCGCTCGCTTGCCGAAGCTCACGCGTCCTTGGCTTATGTCAACCTATACTCCTGGAATTTCAGCGCCGCGGAACAGGAATTTAAGCGGGCGCTCGAGCTGAACCCGAGTTACGCCAATGCTCATCATTGGTACTCACACTGCCTGGTCGCCCTAGGTCGCATGGATGAATCCCTGGCGGAAAGCAGGCGCGCCCTTCTCTTTGATCCTCTTGATTTTAGTAATCAGGTCCACTTGGGATGGCATCACTACTTCGCACGCGAGTACGACGAAGCCGTAGGGCCCATCACGAAAGCTCTGGCGGGTGAGCCTAATCGCCGGAAGCGGCCCAACGCGCACGCTATCCTGGGGGCGGTCTACGAGCAAAAGCGCATGTATGTTGAGGCGATTGCGAATTTTCAGGATGCTGTTGCTCAATCTGGCGGCGCCCCCACTTACATCGCGCAACTTGCGCACGCCCAGGCGGCTTCAGGAAACAGAGCCGAAGCACTCAAGTTACTCGAGGAAGGGAAATGGCCAAAGCATAAATATGTCCCTCCGGAAGAAATAGCTGCTGTTTACGTGGCTCTGGGCGAAAAAGAAACTGCTTTCGAGTGGTTAGAACAGGCTTACCAAATTCGCTCCGCTTCCCTTATCAACCTGAAAGTAGATCCGCGCTTCGACAACGTACGTTCGGACCAACGATTCTCGAACTTGGTACGGCGCATCGGGTTACCGGAATAGCTAAAGACACGAGTGTCCGCTCCTGGCCGTTTGCAGCCATCCGCACATTAGGGTCGACTTTGTCCGAACATTCCCGCCCCTAGAGTTTTTCCGCCCGGCAGCCCTTCTCGTCGCACACCAGCACCCCTCCCGACTCGTACCAGTCGGGCAGCACCCAGCGCTCGCAGATCCTGCCGTCGACGCGGTGCTCGTGCCGGGCGGGGCGGTGGGTGTGGCCGTGGATCAGGCGCGGATAGCCGTGCGCGCGCAGCAGCGACTCCACCGCGCCGGCGTTGACGTCCATGATCTCGGCCGGCTTGCGCTTCTTCTCGATCTCGCTCCGCGCGCGCAGCGCCGCGATGCGCCGCTTGCGCTCGGGGAGCGGCTGTGCGAGGAAGGCCCGCTTCCAGGATTCCGAG
>DASWCA010000607.1:0-17293 GCA_036390355.1 Acidobacteriaceae bacterium | reverse complement strand
TACTGAATCAGAGGCTTATCAACCAGACACAACATCTCTTTCGGGATCGCCTTGGTCGCGGGCAAAAAGCGTGTGCCCAACCCTGCAGCGGGAAATACTGCCTTACGAATCTTTGGATAACTCATCTCGAAAGAAATGCCTCGTTTACTTCGTTCAGATGGTACTTCCTAACGGAGTCCGCCAACCAAATTAGCCCTTATTTCCGCCCTTGGATGGTGGTGGTTCCCTTGCGGCGAGCGCGCTTGGCAGCAATCTCGCGCATCTCGCGGCCGAGCGACGTACGATTCATGACGGCCTGCTGCGCGATGCTGATCAGGTTGCCGACAGACCAGTACAGCGCCAGGCCCGAGGCGTAGTTCCACGTCATGTATCCGGAGAAGGCCGGCATCATGAACGCCATCATCTTTTGCTGCTGCGGATCGACTCCGGGGGAAGGCGTGTAGAACTGCACCAGGAACTGCGACACGACCATCAGGATGGGCAGGATGTGCCACGGGTCCGGATTCTGCAAATCCGGCAGCCAGAGCCAGTGCGCGTGACGAAGTTCAACCACGCGGGGCAGCATGGTGAAAAACGCGAACAGAAGCGGCATCGTGATCAGCGTAGGGATGCACCCGCCGAACATGTTGACGCCGTTGTCCTTCTGCAATTGCATGATCTCAGCGTTCATCTCGTTGCGCTTGGGATCGGTAACCTTGAACTTCTTGTACTTCTCTTTGATCGCGTCCATCTGCGGCTGGATACGCTGCATCTTCAGCCCGCTCTGCATCGTCTTCACGCGGAACGGCAGAATCAGCAAGTTGATCGCAATGGTCAGCAACACGATTGCCCAGCCCCACGATCCACTCCAAGCGGAGACGAGGTGATCGTGGATCAGGTGCAGCGAGAGGAACAGGTACTTGCCGATCGGACCCCAGAAGCCGAATTCCAACATCGGCTCCAGCGTCACCTTGGGGTCTGCGGCGTGAACGCTCTTGAGAATGTTGATCGCCTTCGGACCAACGAAGATACGCGTCCTGGTGTGTCCGCTGGCGTCGCCAAGAGCTACTCCGAGAACCGGCATTTCGACAGGCTTTGTAGGAGGCGAGCCGGAACCGAAGCCCACACGCTTGAGCGTCTTGGCAACATCAATCTGGTGCTGGAATGTAACGACGTTTGCGGTCGCAGGTGAATTCGGCAGAAATACCACCGTAAAGAACGGATCGGCCACGCCGGCAAAGTCGAACGGCCCATTCAGCGTCTCGCCGGCGTTCACCTTCTTTGCGTCCACGTGGTCGAAACTGCCATTGCGATAGCTGTCGAATTGAGCGTTCGTATACGCGGTCCCGTTAGGAACTTCGTTCTGATCGCCAAAACCGCCCGGCCAGGATATGAGCGCCGGCAAAGCACTTCCGCCGCGCTTAACCTGCACATCGGCGTCGAGGACATAGCTCTCGTCGAAGCGAAATGTCTTGGTGGCCTGCACATTTCCGTTCGAGTAAGTGAACGTCAGAGTCGCCGGCGCAGTGATCTGGCCGGTGGCCGACGGCACAAACATGGCCTGGTTCAGGTTGGCAGCGATCGATGGATCCGACGTGTAGATCGACAGCGGGTATCCAAACTGATTCGCGGCCTGGCTATGCACCAGGTCGAGCGGCTTGCCGTCAGAATCTGTGTAGGCCGCACCCTTTAGTATCCAACTCGTGACCTGGCCGCCACGATTGGAAAACGTGATGCGGTATAGCTCGTTCTCGACGACCGTTGTCGCCTCCGCGCTCGCCTGGACTACCGGCGCCGCGGGTACGGATGGATTGGCTCTCGTGGAAGCAGGCTGCGCAACGGTGGCTGCAGATGCAGCGGTGGCCGGTTGCGACGTTGCCTGAGGTGCGGCCGCTGGCGCAGTGGTCGACTGCGGTGGCGTCTCCGGGTTCGTTTTCGAGCGATAATACTGAGCGCCGAACAGGACCGCCACAAAAACGACCATCATCGCGATAAGCGACCTGTTGTCTTGTCCGCCCTGTTGATTGGGGTTGCTGAACTCTGCCAAGTGATACGTCCTATCTTTGGGTAGCTAGAAGTTGCGGCCGAGCCACTCCCAGCCTGATTATCTATGGTAAATGGTCTGCGCCGTTCTGGCTGGAAGCAGCGCGCTCGGGTACCGGATCCAGTCCACCTGTGCCCCACGGATGGCAGCGCACAATTCGCTGCAGCGCCAGCCATGACCCGTGAATGGCTCCGAAGCGGCTGATGGCGGTGTAGGCATATTCCGAACAAGTCGGCAGGTAGATGCATCGGCTGGGGGAAACTACGTGCAACACCGGCGAAACGATGGACTTGTAGATGCGGAAGAAGAGTCCGATAGCGCGCGTATCCGGACGGTCTGCATCCGATTTGGGCTCTGGCTGATTCGGTGTTGGTTGTGCGTTGGCCATCTCGCCGCTCAATCCACGGCAGGCGCTCGACGCGCCGCCTGCTGCTCAGTAGCCCGCTGGATCGTCCGGAAGACCGTAGCGACCTCGCGGTCGAGGGCTGCGAATTCAAGATCGATTACGCTGCGTCGAGGATGAAGCACCACATCGACCGGCGTGCGCAGCAGCGGAAGCTGTCTTCGAACCGCTTCGCGCATTCGGCGCTTGATTCGATTGCGGTCGACCGCCTTGCCCATGACCTTGCCGACTGTGAGACCGACGCGTGCCGCATCGGGATCGACACCGCGCACCGGATTTCCATCTGGGCCAAGCGGCTGACGCAGCAGGAAGAAGTAGCTCATCTGCTTGCCGAACTGCTTGCGGCTCGCCTGATACACGCGCTGGTAGTCGGCGTGTTTGCGCAGCCGGCAGATAGCGGCAGTCATAGGAGTGGCCCTTGGTCGTGGAGGCGATGGACGCGCGAAATTACGAGTCGCTGCGCCTTGTCAGCCGGTCTAAACTCGGTTAAATGCTGGGAAATGATCACATCAGCCGGCAGCCAACTCAAAACGCCAACGGGCTGAACGATGCTCGGCGCGCGAAACTAGTCGCGGAAACCGGCGCTCACGGCGATCTTGTGGCGTCCCTTGGCACGCCGGCGGCTCAGCACCGCTGCGCCTGCCTTGGTCTTCATCCGGGTAAGGAACCCGTGGGTCTTCGCGCGGTGGCGACGGTTTGGTTGGAAGGTACGCTTCGGCATTTGATTCCACTCCTGCTCAATTTCTTTGCGGGTTGCAACAGTCTCTCAGTATACCTCAAAGCCCCGCTAATCCAAAGAAGACATGCAAAGAAAACGGCTTATGCGCGTTGATCCTTGCCGCTCTGTGGGGCATCAAACAGACACGTCTGCCGGTAACCAAATCGATCTTCACAAAGAATGGTGCAATAGAATTTTTATCTCTTTCACACTTGAAATCGGCTTGCTCTTCCGTGCTACTATCAAACCCGCTTACTAAAGACGAATTCCAGTTCATCTGGGTCGTACTTTAGTTCACGTTGTCGTTTCCCTTCGCAGTGGGTGGTCTAAACCAACCGCGAAGATCTCCAGCAAACAGTAGTCAACTCCACTCGCTGCATCTGGCGGTGCAGGACTTCTGTTGCCGTCGCTTTTTTGATTGCCGTTTTAATTTTTTGGGTCTGTCTCGTCATCTCGAAGTAAAGAAAACTTGGAATCAAATCCAAGAAGGAATTGATAGCATGTCATTCGTTCCGACGGCGACCGCCGTACTGAATCCCTGGGTCCGCATCCTGGCTGCGCTTGAGAAGAAGATCAATCGCCAGTCGTTTGAGACCTGGCTCAAGCCAGCCCGGTTTTCCCATATCCAGGGCAAAACGCTCTACGTGCGCATTCCCTCCGCGGAGTTTCAGGACGTCTGCGAAAAATACGCAGACGTCATTCAGGAAGCTGTCGATAACCTTGGCCTCGGTCTCGACATCGAGACGGTGACCTTCACCACGCCGCAGCAGGATCCCAGCGCGCCTCGTGTGCGGGAGGACGGTGGATTCGCGCCGGTCCCAAGCCACAGCTCCAACGCGCCCCACTCGCGGCGCACCTCCAGCGCCATCGGTCCGGCGCCGGAGCAGTCGCGCTTCGACTGGAATACCGCCTCCCAGCTCAATCCGAGGTATCAGTTCGACGCCTTTGTCATCGGCGGCGGTAACCAGTACGCCATGGCCGCATCGCAGGCGGTCGCAGAACGCCCGTCCAAGGCATACAACCCGCTGTTTCTCTACGGCGGCGTGGGTATGGGTAAGACCCACCTGATGCACGCCATCGGCCACGATGTGAAGCGCCGCCAGCCGCACGCCTCCATCTGCTACGTCTCCGGCGAGAAGTTCATGAACGAGATGGTGGACTGCGTTCGCTACCAGAAGATGACGACCTTCCGCGACAAGTTCCGCAACGTGGACGTCCTGCTCATCGACGACATCCAATTCCTCGCCGGCAAGGAACGCACCCAGGAGGAGTTCTTCCATACCTTCAACACGCTCCACGAGAGCATGAAGCAGATCGTGATCGCCAGCGACCGACCGCCCAAAGAGCTGCCCGACTTTGAGGACCGCCTTCGCTCCAGGTTCGAATGGGGATTGATCGCCGACATCCAGCCACCCGACCTCGAAACCAAGGTAGCGATCCTCCAGAAGAAGGCAGAATCCGAACAGACTGTGCTTCCCACCGAGGTTGCGCTCTTCATCGCGTCCAACGTGCGCACCAACGTCCGCGAACTCGAGGGCGCACTGATTACGCTGATCGCCTGGTGCAGCATGAAAGGCGTCGAGATCACCCTCGCCGTCACCCAGCAGTGCCTGAAGCAGTTCATCGACACCCAGGTCCGCAAGATCAGCATTGAGTCGATCCAGCGCGCTGTCGCCGAGTCGTTCGGAATGCGCGTGGCGGAACTCAAGCAGAAGAACAACTCGCGCCAGATTGTGGTCCCACGCCAGATCGCCATGTACCTCGCCAAACAACTCACAGAGGCGTCGCTGCCAGAGATCGGCCGGCAATTCGGCGGCAAGCATCACACCACGGTCATGCACTCGATCGCCAAGATCGACGAACACCGCCGGTCCGACAAGGACATGAATCGCACGATCAACAAGCTGATGGAGACTCTTAGCTAGCACAGGATCGTTTCGGCGGTGTCCAGGGTCTAGCGGTGATTCGCCCGCTTAGACGTCCAGCGCATGAACAGCATCCAACTCCTTACCGACCCACGGGAGGATGCGATGACCGATTCCACGAAGACTCGTCCGGACGAAGCACTGCGCAAAGGCGCGGTGGAGGGCGATGGCAGGAAAACCGAGGGCGGCGATCGGGGCGAACATACGTCCATGGCCGGCCAACTAGGCCATCGCGATCAAGACGAGATGCTGAAAGAAAATGACACAGACTTTCCGGAACCGGATGCAAAGGCCGAACATACCGGCAGGTAAAGCCTTTAAATCCGAGTTCTTCGCGGCCCCCGGGACGGCCGACGCGATTGTGTCTCCAGTCACTTTCGTGAGGTGAAGGAGTGGTATAAGCTTTATCTTCATGGAAGATGTAGCTCAGGCAGCCCAGACAATTGGACGGTTTCTTCAGTCTTTCACGACAAATGGCGGACTCCGGCTCCGCTTCCGCGTAAAGCTGCGCGGCGCAAAGGCCGCCAATGCGGAATCTGACGTCAGCTCGATGCAGGATTCACAGACGGAGACTGGGCAGGCGAACGGTGCGCGCAATCTCTACATCGAATTCAGCGGTCCCGACACTCCAGTTCTGACAGCGCATAACGGCGAGGTGCTGAACGCGCTCGAACATGTTGCAGCCAAGATTCTGCGGCTCGAACCGGACGCGCACGATCAGGTGTCGTTTGACGCGGACCATTTCAAAGCGAATCGCGACCGTCAGTTGCGGGAGTCGGCGGCGGCGGCGGTTGAGCGCGTGCAGTCCACCGGACGGCCGCACTCTTTCCCCGCAATGACCTCGCGCGAGCGGCGAATGCTTCACCTGATCCTCAGCGAGTCCGGCCTGCCTACGGCTTCGAGTGGTGAGGGACCCGGACGTTTCGTAGTGCTCTACCCTGCAGGGGCGGACACTTCGGCGCCCATGGCCGCCCAGCCGTCGCCACGCCGCCATGACGCCCAGCGAGTCCGGGACACTTTCCGTCACCGTTAAACCGATCTAAGCCAGCAACAAAACTTTTCCGATACCGCCCTTCTCGGCGGCTGCCTGTGCTTCGGCGGCATCTTCCAGCGGAACCATGCGGTCAATGGGGATCTTGAACCAGTTCTCCGCAACGTCTTCCGCCAGGGTCCTGAGCGTGGCCGCGTCAGGGACAGAGCGCACCGCTTCAACGCGCACCGTGGGATGCATCTTGGCATTGCCTGGGGGACCGAGCACCGAAGCGAAGACGCCTCCCTGTTTGACTTTTCCGATGAGCTTTTCGGCGGTCTCGTGGTCGACGGTGTCGGCGACCGCGTCGACAAAGCCAAGCCTCTGCATGGCGGTATCGTCGTCGAGCGCGAGAATTTCGTCAGCGCCCAATTCCTCCGCTTGCTTGAGCTGACTCTTCCGGACGCCCGCGATCACGATGGCTCCGGCCTTCTTTGCGACAAACGCGGCAGTCCGTCCCACACCGCCGATTGCGCCGGTGACGAGCACAGTCTGCCCGCGCTGAATCTTTACGCCACGCGAGATGAGCTGCTCGCCAGTGAGGGTAACGAGCGGAAGCGCGGCTGCCTCGACAAGATCCAGATGCTCTGGAAGCTGAGCAAGGTCTTCGGCTTTGGCGACTACGAGTTCAGCGTAGGTGTTGTTACCGACCCCGATGACCTTGTCCCCACGGGAGAAGCCGGTGACGTGGGGACCTACTTCGCGAACGACTCCGGCTATATCGCGGCCAAGAATGGCGGGAAATTGCAACGGGAAAAGTGCCTTCGCCTCGCCGCTGCGCATCTTGTAGTCGACCGGATTGACGCTGGTGGCGGCAAGCCGAATCAATACCTCTCCCTCGCCGGGAACGGGGTCCAGCGCCTCTTCGTACTTTAGTTTTTCCGGGCCACCGTACTCATGCAGAACGACTGCCTTCATCTGTGTCACCTCGGCAGTTGAGATGCCTGCCTGTGCGACAGCGATTGCTCCTGGTTCAGAGATTCGAGCAGGGTGCGGGTCTCGGCGAGGACGTCCTGGGCCCTGGCCGAGGTGAGCGGCCAGCGCAGAACGCCCTGTGGCGTGAATTGTGCGCCGCGTTTGGCGTTGCGGGAGACCAGCTTCATCATGGTAGCCGGATCAACGGCTGTCCGTGCCAGCGACGTGCTGCCCTGTTGCGAGGTATCGGCCGCGGCAGCGGCGAAGCGAATATGCAGCATCTCGACGAAGGTCTTCGCGGCCGGTTTGGGTGGCGGATTTCTTCGCGAGAGCATGGTCTGCTGCGGGCCTCCGCTGGGAATTGCGACGGAATGCGGGAGATCGATCTGGGTACGCTTGCGGTCGAGTTGGGCGATGCCCAGACGCTCGCAAAGCAGGCGGAGTTCTCCGGCGACAAGCAGGTTGAGAACAGATTCGGGCGGGTCGCCGTAGCGGTCCTGCAACTCGGCGCGCACGTCGGCCAGGGTGGCTTCGTCCTCTGCTCCGGCGATTCGCTTGTACATCCGCAGTCGCTGGTTCTCTTCCGGGATGTAACTGGAGTCGATGCGGACCGAGATGCCCAGATTGATGCTGGTGCCGGCGTGGGCCGGCTTGTCCTCTTCGCCCTTCATCTTGCGGACGGCCTCTTCGAGCATCGACGTGTACATCTCAAAGCCGACGGCTTCGATGTGACCGGACTGCTCGCCTCCGAGCATGTTGCCTGCGCCGCGAAGTTCCAGGTCCAGCGCGGCGATCTTGAATCCGGCGCCGAGGTCGGAGAATTCCTTGAGCGCGGCCAGCCGCCGGCGGGCGATCTCGGTCAGCTCAGTCTCGGGCGGGATGAGCAGGTAGGCGTAAGCGCGCCGGTTCGAGCGCCCCACGCGACCCCTGAGTTGATACAGCTCACTGAGTCCATGGCGATCTGCCCGGTTGATGATGATGGTGTTGGCGAGCGGAATGTCGAGACCGTTTTCGATGATGCTGGTCGCGACGAGCACGTCGTACTCGTGGTTCATAAAGGCCAGCATGACGCGTTCGAGTTCGGCCTCCGGAAGCTGGCCATGGCCGATCACGATCCGAGCCTGCGGCACCAGTTCTCGAATCTTGGAGGCTAGTTCGTAGATGGTCTCAACCCGGTTGTGGACGAAGTAGGTCTGGCCACCGCGTTCAAGCTCCATCTCGACGGCGGTGCGGACGAGCTTTTCGTCAAACTTGGCCACGATGGTCTGGATCGCCATGCGGTCCTTGGGCGGCGTCTCGATCACGGACATGTCGCGAAGCCCGACGAGCGACATGTGCAGCGTGCGCGGGATCGGCGTTGCAGACATGGCGAGGACATCGATCTGTGCGCGCATCTGCTTGAGACGCTCTTTGTGGCGGACGCCAAAGCGCTGTTCCTCATCGACGACCAGCAGCCCGAGGTCCTGGAACTTGAGGTCCTTCGAGAGTACGCGATGAGTCCCAATGAGGATATCGACTTTGCCCGCGGCAACTTTCTCGAGAATCTCTTTCTGCTCCTTCGCGGAACGAAAGCGCGAAATCATTTCGACGTTGACGGGGAAGCTGGCGAAGCGGCGCTTGAAGGACTCGTAATGCTGGAAAGCGAGAACCGTGGTCGGGGTCAGGACGGCCACTTGCTTGCCATCCTGCACTGCCTTGAATGCGGCGCGCATGGCGACCTCGGTCTTTCCGTAGCCAACGTCCCCGCAGAGCAGCCGGTCCATTGGCTGCGTCGATTCCATATCGCCCTTGATGTCTGCGATGGCGGTGATCTGATCGTCCGTCTCGTTGAAGTCGAAGGCGTCCTCGAATTCGCGCTGCATGTTGGTGTCGGGCGAGAATGCTGTGCCAGTCGCTGCCTTGCGCTGCGCGTAGAGCTTGATCAGCTCGGCGGACATGTCGGCCATGGCCTTCTTGACGCGCGCCTTGGTCTTCTGCCAGGCCTGCGTGCCGAGCTTGTTGAGCTGAGGTGCCGGCCCAGTATCGGTCGAACGATATTTCTGGATGAGGTCGAGACGGGTGAGCGGAACGTAAAGCTTGGCCTCGTCGGCGAACTCCAGGATCATCAGTTCGAGCGGAGGGGCGTCGTTCTCTTCGATGACTCTGAGACCGCAGTAACGCGCGATTCCGTGCTCGACGTGAACGACATAATCTCCAACCGCCAGATCGCGAAAATCGGAGACGAAGGCGGAAGTCTTGGACTTGCTGCGGGTGACCGGGCGCGCCTGAACGTCGGCGTCGTCAATCAGATCGTTTGCGCCGAACAGGATGAGCTGGCGTGCCGTGGCACGGCCGTCCGCGTCCCGAAGGTCGAGCACCTGCACACCATTCGCCATGGCCGCGCGCACGATGATGGGCGTGCGAAGGTCTCCGGCGAGGTAGCTGGACTCGGAATAGACCGTAGCACCGCCGGGGCTTTGCGCGCGCGAGCCAAGGCGATACGGAACCTGGTACTCCTGCAGCAGGCTGGCGAGACGCTCGACTTCGCCTTGGTTTGGCGCGGCAATGACAATGCGGGCATCCTGCTGGACGAGCCCGCGGATAGCTTCCACCAGTGCGGGGATGCTGCCGTGGAATCGCTGGGTAGGGCGAGTGGCGAAATCGACTTCGGAGAGATCGCTGCGGTCTGCGTCCAGAACGTCCACAGCGCCGAGCTGGTCGAGTTCAACGCCGGAGAATCCGCGCAGGAGGTCGTCGAGATCCCACGGAGAGATGTAGATGTCTTCCGGGCGCACAAGCGAGCCGATTCCCGAGCGCTCGTGACGCTGCTCAACCTTGTTCCACCAGCGCTCGCCCTGGTTTTTGACCATGGCGGGCTCTTCGACGAAGACGCGCGTTGCCGGCCCAAGCAGATCGAGTAGGGTCAGGTTCGCTCCGGCAACCGGCGCAAAGAACTCCCACCCTGGAAAAATAGTGGCATCGCCTGTCCGGGTTGCGACGTGCGTGCGCAGTTCGCTCGGCTCCTCGCCACCTTCTAACTGCGCCCCTGCCAGCCCCGAACGTGTGAGGCGCGCGTTGATCGCGGTTAGGATCTTTTCCGTTACCGGAGTCTCCGTGAGCGGGAGCAGAAGCGCTTCGTCCAGCGAAGATGCGGAACGCTGCGTGTCGGGATCGAAGCGGCGGATCGACTCGATCTCGTCGCCGAAGAAATCGACTCGAACCGGACGGTCCATCTCCGGCGAGTAAACATCGAGGATGCCGCCGCGGAGCGTCACCTGTCCGGGCATCTCGACCACATCGACTCGCGTGTAGCCGACGGAGAGAAGGTGCTCGACCAGCATGTCCGGCAGATACTCTTCGCCTCGCTTGAGGTGAAGCGCCAGTGCGGCATAGTGGTCGCGAGGGAACAGGCGCATGCAGGCAGCCTCTACCGGCGCGATGATGAGGCGTGCAGTGCCTGTGGCGATCTTCCATAGCGTGGCGGCGCGCGATTCCTGGATCTCGGGGTGCGGCGATAGATTTTCAAACGGCAGCACGTCATGCGCGGGAAAGCGCAGGACGGATTCCGCGTCGAGAGCGCCGGTCAGGCTGCAGGCGGACAGCAGTGCGGCGTGGAGCGCTTCGGCGGCCTTGTTATCTGCGACCAGGATGAGGCAGGGCGCGTTCGCGGCGCGGACGAAGAGCGGAAGATAGAGTGCGCGGGCGGTGAAGGTGAGGCCGGAAACGCGTCTTCGCCCGCTGCCGGCGCTCAGATGGCGACGGACACGGTCGAAGGGAACAGAGTTCTCAAGGTCCGCAAGCAGTTCGCGGACGAACGGCAAAATCATAAGCTGAAGCAAGTCTACAGTGCGTTAGACGGGGATGGACGTTGTATGCTGAGTAATGGCGGCGCTTTCGGCGCAACGCCATCGAGGAGGTGAGAGATGCCATACCTTAATCCAAATAGAACGCCGGCGCCCGAGCGAACGACGGACGGGGTAAAAACACGTCCCCAGGCACCAGTGAAAATGCCAGAGCCAGTAAGGATTCCTGCCCCCGCGCCTGCGCCCGCAAGGACTTAGGAAATGCCAGCGAGCCTGATCGCGTTGCAAATACTCCTGATTCTTCTTCCGGGATTTGCGGCTGCTTATATCCTTCAACTGCTGGCATTGCGCGGTCCTCAGACCGATTTCGACAAAGCTGTTGAGGCGTGCCTCTACAGCCTTCTGATCTATGCTGTGTTCGTGCTCTTTGCACATGGCGCGCTGCCGTTCGATCTGGTTCCTCCCAAACCACCCGCAACCGATGCCACGTTAGTCTGGCATCCGAACCGGTTGCTGGGACTGGCGGCAATCACGCTGGTGTTTTCGCTTCTAGGCGTGGCCTACACGAACCTGGACGGCAACTGGATCTTTCGCAAACTAAAGCTCACAGAACGCACGACTCGACGCTCAATCTGGAATGACATTTTCCAGAGAGAAGCGAAAGCGATCCAGGTAGTGCAGGTGGAACTGGCGGATGGGCGAAGCATACTTGGAGTCTTGACATACTATTCCGATGCAGCGGATGACTGCTCCGTCTACATCGAACAGGCGATCTGGGTGGATGCAGTCGGAGCAAAGACGCCGATTCCCGGGCCTGGAATATTGCTCACAAAGAATGCCACAATTAAGAGCATCAGTCTCTTGGATCATTGAATATGTCGACCATGACTGCACTGTCGCCTGAGATTCTTGCCAAGTACCAGCCTGTGATCGGGCTGGAGGTCCACGTCCAACTCCTCACGGAGTCGAAAGCGTTTTGCGGGTGCGTGAACAGATATGGCGGCGAGCCAAATACGCATGTCTGTCCGACGTGCCTGGGATTGCCGGGCGCGCTTCCGGTGCTGAACCGCCACGCAGTGGAGCTGGCGGTGCTGGCAGCGAAGGCGATCCATTGCGAAATTCGCGAGACCAGCATCTTCTCGCGGAAGAACTACTTCTATCCTGACTCGCCCAAGGGATACCAGATTTCGCAGTTCGACCGACCCATCGCGGAACATGGGTGGATCGATGTGCCTGCATTCGATGCGGCGGGCGCCGCGATTACCAAACGCATCGGCATTACGCGGCTGCACATGGAAGAGGACGCGGGCAAGAGTCTGCACGATGGCTTTGCCGACTCGGTGTCGCGGACCTACATCGACCTGAATCGCTGTGGCACTCCGCTGGTCGAGATCGTCAGCGAGCCCGACATTCGCACGCCCGACGAGGCGTTCGAGTACCTGACGCGGCTGAAGGAGATTCTGCTCTACACCGGCGTGAGCGACTGCAACATGGAAGAGGGCAGCTTGCGCTGCGACGCGAACGTCAGCGTGATGCTGAAAGGCGCGGAGCGGTTCGGCACCAAGGCGGAGGTGAAGAATGTCAACAGCTTTCGATATATCCGCGCAGCGCTGGAGTATGAGATCGAGCGGCAGATCGATGTGCTCGAAGGCGGCGGGCGCGTGGTGCAGGAGTCTCGTCTGTGGAACAACGCCGAGGGCCGGACCTACTCGATGCGCTCAAAGGAGCAGGCCCACGACTACCGCTATTTCCCTGAGCCCGATCTGCCTCCATTGGTGGTTGGCGCGGCCTGGCAGCAGGAGATTCTGACAGCACTGCCGGAGCTTCCCGAGGCGCGGCGCGCGCGGATGATAGCGGCCTACGAGATCAGTCAGCAGGATGCAATGACGCTGACGGCTACGCGCGCGTTTGCAGACCAATTCGAGTCCGCGGCAAAGGCTGCGAAGAGTCCGAAGCGCGTCGTTTCGCTGATTACCAGCGAACTGACCGGGCGTCTGAAGGCCGCAGGGCTGGAGCTGGAACAGTCTCCCGTGTCGCTTGCGGGGATTGTGATGGCGGCGGACCTGGCCGAGTCAGGCGACCTGTCGAGCAAGATGCTCAAGCAACTGCTCGACACCTGCTTCGCCGAGAGCAAGGACTTCCCCGAAGTGTACGAGCGCGACAAGCCGAAACAGATCTCCGACACCTCCGTCATCGAAGCGATGATCGACGAAGTGATTGCGGCTAATCCGAAACAAGTCGAACAGTATCGCGGCGGCAAAAAGACAGTCGCTGCGTTCTTCGTTGGCAACGTGATGCGACTGTCGAAGGGCCAGGCGAATCCGGCATTGTTGAACGAACTTGTGACGCGGAAGCTGGACAGCCTGGGCACCACCTCCTGAGGTCTAGCTCGCGAATGCATTTCGAACGGTCTCTTCGTCGAAAGCCTCGATGCTATGTGCTTATACTTGTGGTTTCTGCGCTGGCCGGTTGCCGCGGCGCGAACGCTCCGGCTACCAACATGCAGCAACGCGATACGATGCCGCCGAACACGGTTCTGCTGTCGACGATGATGAACGATCTGTCGGAGCAGCCGGGCTTCACCGACAAGATCATCGCGGCAATGACGAAGCAGTCGAAGACGGGTGCGGCACTTCTATCGCCCGCGTTGCTGCATGCGATGCGCGTCGCAATTCTGGGTAAGGACTGGCACGGACTGGATCATTTTCCGGGATGGAAGATCCACGACATCGATCCCGTTGTCGATGTTGCGGGCGAGGTAGCCGGCGAAGTCAATAAATCCCCAGAAGGGGTTGCGCGGCCGCTCACAACCTACATCGATCTTGGAGATTACACGCTCGACCATGCGCGGACGGTTGACATGGACAAGCCGTCGGCGCTACCGGGATTCTCCGCGGAGGGCTTGGTCAAACCGCTTGGCGACGGTGTCGTGCGCGGTGATGACGCGAATCCGGAGATTGCGCCGATGCACAGCGAGAGCGTGCGGCTGGCAGAAGTGCTGAATCGGCTAAGCCTGAATCCGCCGCAGAAAACGGCGGATGGTGTTGCACGCTTTCAGGCGCTGCTTGATGGCCACATAGTTGCATCGCCGGCGGATCTGGTGTCTGCGTTGATCGCGAGCGGACACATCATCGATGTCGTCGATGCGCGCTACTTCGCTAACTTCGGGCACTTGCACTACCAGGGTAAAGACGTGATGATGCCCTTCTGGGTGAATACGCAGGTGGTTGTTCCGGGCACGCGGCGGCCGTTGCTGGTGCCCGTCGCGCATGCCGAATATGAGTGGCTCATTCGCGGTCCCAGGATCAACGCGGATGTCTCGTTCTACTTCGGCATCGATGGCAAGGCAGAGTTTCGCACCATGGACACCCTGGACCAGGCGTGGGTGATGGGGCGCTATGCTCATGAGTATCGCGGAGCGGATGCCGTCGAGGTGACCAGGCTAACTGGATTGGCGGTGCTCGCGTATGCGCATGCGCATCTTGCGCATCCCCGGCTTCCGTTCGGCGGGTACTACGCGCTGGGAGTCTGTCAGGATAGCATCGGCGCGATCGAGCAGAAGATGACGGGGAAGACGACACTATTCCCAAACACGGCTGACATGGCGTTGTTCAACGATCCGCGCGACAGTGAGATTAATGCGCTGCTGGCAGCCATTCCCAAGGACCGCTCAGGCGGTCCGCCGCATCTGGAGCGGATCTTCGGATCGCTGCCCACAACAGATATTGCGGCGATCACGATTCCAGGACTAGCGGCAGATCTTGAGAGTGTGCGGGCGGCGTGGCAGAACGAGAGGCTCGGGCAAGCGCCAAGACCGGTGTGGAGGATCGTGCTGATCTCCGTGTTCGGCATTGCAACCGTGTTGCTGATTGCGTTGCTTGCTTTGCGATTGTCGTCCAGTCCGGGAGTGGAGCCTCGATAGCCCGCACAAATCTTCTTTGGCCAACTACTCCCGTGCAACTGTCGCACGGGTTGATCGCTTCCAAGCATGTGGAGGCAAATCCATGGCAACCAAGAAGGCTGCGAAGAAGAGTTCGAAGAAGTCCGCCAAGAAAAGTTCAACACGCAAGTACAGCCCATCGGCCGGCAAGAATGTCGAGCGCGAAATGAAAGAGATGAAGCAAGGCAAGCTGAAGAGCGGGCGAAGCGGAAAAAAGGTAACGAACCCGAAGCAAGCCATCGCGATCGGACTGTCTGAGGCGCGCAAGGCGGGCAAGAAGGTTCCAAAGAAGAAGAGCTAAGGAGCAGCGGAATTCTCGAATGTCAGCTGCTTGCGGAACCTGGCTACTTCTTCTCTGAACTGGACGGAGACGATGCTGCTGTCGCGGGCGCAGCCGACGAGTTCGATGCTGTCGACGCGGGTGCGGCAGTCGTGTCTTTGCTTGCGGAACTCGCCGACTCCGAGGACGATGCCGCCGAGCCGCCTGATTCACTTTTGCTGTCGCTCTTGGACGCAGCCGGCTTGGCATTGCCATAGCCGTCCTTGAACCAGCCGCCGCCTTTGAACGCGATGGCAGGCGCCGAGACGACGCGTTCCAGCACGCCTCCGCAGTACGGACATTCGGTGATCTCCGGATCGGAGAACTTCTGAATCTTTTCAGTGTGGCGTTTGCACTGCTTGCACTCGTATTCGTAAAGTGGCATATTGTTTCTCTCTCCGACTCGGGTCCAACACTTCAGCGACTTTGAATCGGAACGGTTCGCAATCTGTCCGATGCGAAAAGTCATTGTTTCTCCAATTCCACCAGGCGCACGCTGACGATCGCTTCGACTTTGCGTAATGCTTCAACGGCAGCCGCAGCGTCGCCGGTGTTCTCTACATCGATCTGGACTACGGCCAGCGCGTGGCCCTGGGGAACGCGTTGCGAGCGGGTGGATCGGCCCAGAGCAAAGTTCGCGATGTTGAGTGAATGCTCGCCCAGAATAGTTCCAATTCGCCCGATCACTCCGGGAACGTCGCGGTTGCGAATGGTGACGAGCGTCCCATTCAGCGGCGCCTCGATGTCGATGCCGTCGTAGGTAAGCAGGCGCGGCGAATTGCCGTGCAGCACGGTTGCCGATGCGCTGGCGTCGCCGCCGGAAGAGTGCAGGACAATCTTCAGCGTGCTTCCGGTTCCACCCGTCGTGAACTCTTTTTTGTCTTCCTGAATGCGAATCCCGCGTTCCTGCGCAATGGCTGCCGCATTGATCTGATTGACGACTTCAGAGTTTGCGAAAACGCCGCAGATGGCTGCGTTGCGGATGAGCTCGGTCTTGCCCTGGGCAAGGCGGCCTGCGTAGGTGATTTGGATGCTCTCCAGATTGCCGTCCGGAGCCTGCGACAGAAACAGCCCAAGCCGCTCGGCCATGTCGATATATGGTGCAACTTCCACGTACTCCTCGCGGGAAAGCGACGGCACGTTCACGGCGTTTTGCACCACGCCGAGTTTGAGATAGTCGCGAACCTGCTCGGCAAGCTGGATGCCAATTGCCTCCTGCGCTTCGTCGGTCGAGCCTGCGATGTGCGGCGACAGAAGCACGTTGTCGAGGCCGAAATATGGCGACTCCTTGAGCGGCTCCTTGCGAAAGACATCGAGCGCCGCTCCCGCGACATGGCCTGCGCGGATCGCTTCCGCGAGCGCTTCGTCGACGATTAGTTCGCCTCGTGCGCAGTTGATGATGCGGACGCCGGGCTTCATGATTTTGAGGGAGGTGGCGTTGATCATGCCTTCGGTCTGTGTGGTGAGTCCGACGTGCAGGGTGAGGTAGTCGGACCGCTTGAATATCTCGTCGATCGGCACGAGCATGACCTGATTCTCACGCGCAATGACGGGCGCGATGAATGGGTCGTAGCCGATCAGCTCCATGCCGAAGCTGAGCGCGCGGCGGGCGACTTCGAGACCGATGCGTCCTAGCCCAACAATGCCGAGCGTCTTGCCGCGCAGTTCCGAGCCTTGCAGGGATTTCTTCTCCCACTTGGCGGCGTGCATGGTCGCGTTCGCGCGCGGGACACTGCGGGCCATCGAGATCATCAGGCCGAGGGTGAGCTCGGCGACAGCAACGGCGTTCGCACCGGGAGTATTCATCACGACGATGCCGCGATGGGTAGCGGCTGCGGTGTCGATGTTGTCGACGCCAACGCCAGCGCGGCCAATGAGGCGCAGGTTCGGCGCGGACTCCAGCAGCTTGGCATCCGCCTGCACCGCGGATCGAACGACGAGTGCGTCGGCGTCGGCAAGTTCAGACTGAAGGCCGCCAGGACCGAGCTTGGCAATCTCGTCCGAGGTGACGATGTTCCAGCCAGGTTCCTGCTTCAACACAGCCAGCGTGGCCGGCGAGACTTTTTCTGCAAGTACGATCTTCATGAACTTCCTTCTTTGGGCTGGCGTTTCCAGGCGGGTGTCGTGCGTGCCACTAGAAACAGTTTAGGGGATTCTGTCGATTCAGCGGAAATAGTGCGGGACGAAGCTGCTTAGGTTGTCGGTGACCGGGCCGGCGGATTCGCGAATGCCCATGCC
>DASWCA010000606.1:0-7944 GCA_036390355.1 Acidobacteriaceae bacterium | reverse complement strand
TTGGAAGATCGCATTGGGCGCGCGCTTGCATCGGTTGTGAATCTGCTCGATCCCGATGTCATCGTGATTGGGGGCGGGCTGTCGAAGCTGGATCGGCTTTATCGGAATCTGCCGCTGCTGATTGCGCGACATCTGTTTGGCGGCGGCGCGCTGGCGACCCCGGTGCTGAAGGCGAAACACGGCGATGCGAGCGGAGTTCGCGGCGCCGCGTGGCTGTGGCCTGAGTAGGATTCGTCTCCGGTTACGGCTTTCGGGCGAGGGCGACGCGCGGGATCTGCTGCAGGTCTTCAACGAAGCGAAAATCGTTCCACTCTGCCAGCAGAAGGGCGATCGCTTCGCGCTGGCCGTGTCCGATTTCGAGGGCGAGTAGGCCATTCGGTTTCAGCGCACCGAGCGCTTGCGGGATGAGGCGGCGGTAGATTCCCAGGCCGTCTGCGCCGGCGAAGAGTGCAGAAGCAGGTTCGTGCTCGCGCACCTGCGGATGAAGCGTATTGCGGTCCGCGGTGGAGACGTAGGGCGGGTTCGAGACGATCGCATCAAACGTCGAGTCGCCGGGGGGGAGGGACTCAAGCAGGTCAGACTCGCGGAAGTGGATGCGGGCGCTGAGGCTGTGGCGCGCGGCGTTCGATGCGGCAACTTCGAGGGCTGCGGGTGAGATGTCGGTCGCGGTGACATGGGCTTCGGGTAGATGGTGGGCGAGTGCGACGGCGATGGCTCCCGAACCGGTGCCGATGTCGAGGATGTGGAGCGGCGCCGTAGAGTCGAGTTCCGCCTGCTTGATCTCGGACAAGACGGCTTCGACGAGGTGTTCGGTCTCGGGACGCGGGATGAGGACCGCAGGTGTGACGCAGAGTGCGAGCCCGTAGAACTCCTGCTCGCCGGTGATGTATTGGATGGGTTCGTGGGTGAGACGGCGGAGGATGAGGCTATCGTATGCGGCTTGCTGGCGAGGAGTGAGGGTGCGATCGGGGTCGGCGAGTAGTGTGGCACGCGAGATTCCGAGTGTGTGCAGGAGCAGCAGCAGCGCATCGCGGGATGCGGCGTCGCGCAGATCGGGCGAGGCGCTGAGCTGAGCAGTGGCGCGGGCGAGAGCTTCGCGGATTGAGGAAGTTGTCAGTGGTCAGTTCTCAGTTGTCAGTAAGCGGACTGGATGCGGATGATGTTGCCATCGGGATCGGTGACGGAGATCATTTCGTTACGGACGGTTTTGCCGTGGGCATCGGTCGAGTCGGCGGCTGCGCGCTTGAACGCGACCTTTTGCCGGATAAGTTGCGCAGCGGCTTTGTCCAGGTTGGAGGATTCGAGGACGATGCTGGATCTTGCGCCGAGTGGGTCGACGGGGGCGATCTCGACCTGCTCGCCCGAGGTGCCGGGAAGGTTGAGGCGTGCCGGGTTAGTGGCGGCGGGAGTGAATCCGAGCTTGTCGAGGTAGTAATCGCGGGCTGCGGCAGGATCCTGCATGGCGAGTGCGACGACGGTCATCTTGTCGCCGACGCGGTCAGGGTTGATGTGCTGGCCGAAGTCATTCGAGTGCTTCGAGCCGGGCATGTATTGGGTGTATTCGATGTTCTGCGGCTCGGCGAACTGTTGCGGGCCTTTCATCGTGAAGAGCAGGTTGCCGGCGCCCGCGGTGCGGACTGCGATGGGTGTAAGACCTTCGGCGACATAATAGTCATGGATTGCGTTGAGATCGGCGCCCTCGAAGCAGAGATGAAGGAATTCGACCCGGGTGTCGCGCTCGGTGATGGGGTAGAGTTCGATGAACTGGCGGTCGTTGAGCTTGAGGAATGATTGCGTGACCTTGCCGTCTTTGCCGGTGTTGGCGAAGGCCTGATCGATGCCGAGCTTGTGGTAGAAGTCCACCGAAGCGGCGATGTCCTTGACGCGAATAGCGATATGGGCGATGCCGTTCATGGACGGGACTCCTGAGGGTGCGGAAGCCCCGGGGCCCGGTGAAGTCTGTGCGGTGGCGACGGCGGAGAAACCTGAGACAAGCGCAAGTAAAGCGATGCGGTGGAGCGAGATGCGTGCGGGTGCAAACTTCGTAATCAACATTGGAACAATCCTCTCGGGCACGGCAAGGCGGCACTTTTGTCCGGCTCAAGGATTCTCGCCGAACGGGGCGGGAATGCCAAGCCGGGCCGCTGGTTTTGGTCTCATGCGATTTTCGATTTAATCGCGTCATGCGGAGACAATCGCGGGCAGCCAATCCTGGCGGGTTGCCATCCCAATACCGGGGAAAACTTTCCCCGGCGAGGCATTTCATGAAGAGTTCTACCCTGAAGTCGATGCGCCTCTGTTCGCTGGTCGTCTCCGCGATGTTTGCGGGCGCGGCGACGGCGCAACAGACCTCACCCTCAACGCCTCCTCCGCCTCCGGCGGGTACTTCAACCGCTCCCTCAACATCGCCGACTCCACCAGTAGATAATCCAGCGACTCCAACCACGCCGAATGCGACCGATACGACGACTCCACAGTCGACGCCTCCGGCCACGGCTGGCAGGCCGAGCGATCCCACTTCGCCTACGACGGCAACGCCGGACACAACGACCAATAGCGGTACAACCAGCGGCACGACGACCAATAGCGATACGACTTCGGGCAGCCAGAGAAACAGTGGGACTGCCTCCGGAACAAACAGCAATGGGACTGCCTCCGCGACCGACAGCAGTGGAACGGCTTCCGGGAGCAGCAGCACGACTACGGGGAAGTCCCGCAAGAGCAAGAGCAAGGCGAAGCAAACCAACCCGAGCACGTCTCCCGGGCAAACTCCGGATCAGATGACACCAACCCCGAATGCGACAACTCCGCCGCCTTCGTCGACAACGCCTCCGCCGCAGTAAGGTAGGGGCAATCTTGAAACGTGAATAGAAGTATCAGGACGGTGGAGTCGAGGGGCCCGGCGAGAATCTCGCCGCGCGCCTTCGACTCCTTTGTGCAGGTTTACGGGGATAAAAATTGCGGAAACTGGATCTCGACCGGGGAGAGGGTTTGCGTCTTGATCCGTATTCAGTATGGGAGGCTGGCTGGCGACGGACTATTCCCCGTCGGCGGTGGATGCCTACCACGTTTGCGGTACACGTCGGCTAGTGTCGTGGGAGGACTAGCTGGCGGGTGTGGATGCTGGTCTGTGTCTCCGGAACGGTCCCATCGTTGACCTCGACCTGGTCGGGTGCGTTTGCGAAGACGATGCGCGTGGATGCGCTGGAGCGCCCCGGAATACGCAGCTTCTGGGTCTCTGAGGACTCGGTGCCGGAGCGGACCGTGATGGGCACTTCGGCTTCGGCGTATCCGTCGTTGTGAACCTCGATGGCGATCAGCCAACCCGCGGGCAGGCCGGCGCGAGACTCCAACTGGCTTGGGGTGACGTTGACGATCGTCAAATCGGGCAGGCCGCGATCATGGTAGACCCAATCGTTGAAGAGCCAGCGTACATCCTTGTGCGTGAACCTCTCCAGCGTGTGTTGAAAGCCCTCGGGATCGCGGTCGAGTTTGGGATCGGAACGGTAGGCCTGTAAAGCCTGTTTCAGCACTGTGTCGCCCACTATTCCACGCAGCATCCACCAAACGGCAGCGGCCTTGGTGCGGTAGAAGACTTCGCCGGTCGCTGCCACCAGGCTTTCACCCGCGGGACTGACAGACGGCGTTGGACCGCCGCGATCGGGCGGATTCGACGAACTCGACGATTGGGCTGAGGAATCGCTGGACATGCCCGCCACGGAAGCGGGTACCTCAGGCTCGGCAAGGGCGAGCGAGGTTGCCGCGCCTTGCATCTCGGCTAGCGCAGCGGCGCGACCGGAACTGCGCTCGGTCCACAGCAGTGAGATGAATTGCGCGAGGCCCTCGTCGATCCATGCATAGTGCGAATGGACCCAGGCATGGGTAAGCGAGTGGGCAAGCGACGAGGTCAGCGTCGCCGGATCGACCGCGCGCATCGGCCGGACGAGCAGCTCGTCGTCCTCGAAAGGCTGGCCGGGATGATCGAGGACGGTAAGGGCGGTGAGAGGCTGTGGCCCCAGCCAATCGGTCAGAAGCGGCTCGACCAGGTTGGCGGCAGCAGAGTATGCGGGAAGCGCATCGTCGTGATCGGTGACTGCGGAGATGAGCGTTGGGTTGGCGGTCGTTCCGGCTTGGTTAGGGGCATCGCCCGTGACGAAGAGATCGAGTGTGCGGAAGCCGAGCGGTTGAGGATCGAAGCTGGCTGTGGCGACGCCGGGAGACTCGGCCGCCGGCGCGTTGGCGTTGTCGCTGATGGCGATTAACTGCTCGCGATGTCCGCAGAAGAAGGCAGCGTCGGGGGGATCGCCGAGATACTCGATCGCGAGGCGCAGGCGAACCGTCGCGACGGACTCGCGCAGCTTAGTGCGGCCCACGGACTGGAAGAGCTTGGCACCGTCACCCAGAAACACAGGCGCTGCGGATACCGGATACCAGAGCACGTTGCCGTAGCCGCGCAGGGCGGTGTTGTCGGTCGCAATAGCGTCCCAATCGGCGGAAGCGGCATCCTCGGCGGGCGCGCCGATGCGCAACAGGCGCTGAGCCGACTGCGGAATTGTGCCGGAATAGAGCGCGGTGACGGCCATCGATGCTCCAGGCGCGAGCGGCTGCGGCAGCGTGATGACCGCCTCCTCCATCTGGCCCGTGTGATCGGCATCGGTGTCGACGCGGTGGGTCGCGAAGGTCAGCCGTGCTGCCGCCGATGAGGAGGTGCGCGTAGAGAAGGCATCCCAGTGCATCGAAGAGGAGATGTCGAGTACGAGACGCTTGAGCGGTTCGGCGCTGTCATTGCGCACAGTGAGCCCGGCCCGGACAGCGATCCCAGCGGATGCTTGCGTGAGGTGGACGTCGAGATCGTAGGCGGAAAAGGTGAGGGCGTTGCGCTCGGTGTCGGTGACTGCGAGTTTGTCGTCGTCGGGTGCGACCGCTTTCTGTGCGCCGGTGGACTGTGAGTCTGGTGATGCGTTGGCGTCGCGGGAGAAGAGAACTTTGCCGGGCGGCGGCGCGAGTTCTCCGGGAGCGGCAGGCTGGGCTGCCTGAGGCTCGACCGGCCGTTGCGCGGGAGGTGCTTGTTGCGCCGACTGTGCCTGTGCAGTGAGTGCGAGTGCGGCGACTATCGCAATTGCTATGGTGTGCGCGGGCGACAAGAAGCGGGAACGGATCAAGAGCCGAGTCCTTTGCGCGGTTTTGCGGGAGCAGCGGGTTTGGGCGCAGGAGGTTCGCGGCGCTGGCGCATGGCCTCGTACATCACGACGGCTCCGGCTACCGAGACGTTCAGCGACGAGACCATTCCTGCCATGGGGATGCGCAGGAGGTGGTCGCAGGTCTTCTTGACGAGGTCGTGCAGCCCGGCGCCTTCGCGGCCGAGGACAAGAACGCAGTCGGTGCGGAAGTCGAAGTCGGTGTAGTCGGGCGTGCCGCGTTCATCCAGGCCAAGCACCCAGACGTTGGCCTGCTTCATCTGCTCGAGCGAGCGTACGAGGTTGGTGACGCGGGCAATGCGGACGTGCTCGGACGCTCCGGCTGAGGTTTTGGCCACGGTCGCGGTGACGGGCGCGGAGCGGCGTTCGGGCAGGATGACGCCGTCAACTCCGGCGCCATCGGCTGTGCGGAGCAACGCGCCGAGATTATGGGGATCTTCAATGCCATCCAGGGCGAGGAAGAACCTGTGCTGCGGCGCTTCCGGCTGCGTACTCTTTCGAGCGAGCAGGTCCTCGATGGTGAGGAAAGCACGTTCGCGAACCAGGGCGAGCGCTCCCTGGTGGGCGTCGGTGCGGCTCATGCGGGTGAGGTGGTCGCGCGATTCGAGGGTGACGCGTACTCCGGCGGCGCGGCACATCTGGGCCAACCGCTCCAGGCGTTCGTCTTTGCGTTCGCGCGCCAGCATCACGCTGTCCAGCCGTCGTGCGCTTGACCGGACTGCCTCCTCGACCGGGTGCAGGCCGTAAAGAACTTCCATTCCTTCAGTCTACTTCTGAAAAAGGCTTAGGCGGATGCATCCGGTTGACCTTACAATGGAGGGAGAACCCATTTTTCGCAGTGTTTTTCGGTCCGAGCGAACCATTTCGGAAGGGATTCGGGATGAAATTGGCGTTTCTGCGGGAAAAGCGCGGTACTGACCGAGACTTTTCTCTCAAGATTGGCGTCTCTACCACTATGCGAAGCGCGGCGATCGCCATCTCGGTCGAACAGGCGGATCAAGGCCAGCGTGAAAACGCGGCCATCGCCCGCGGCCTGAAGAGCCAGGACACCGAACTCCTCGACCACCTCATCGAGCTTTACCAGCACCGCCTGCTGCGCTACCTGCTTTTCCTCACCGGCAAGCGCGAAGTTGCCGAAGATCTCTTCCAGGAGACCTGGATGCGTGTGCTGTTGCGCGGTGGCCAGTACAACGGCAAGGCGCGCTTTGACACGTGGCTGTTCACAATTGCCCGCAACCTGGTCATCGATCTCTCGCGCAAGCGCACCATGGCGTCGCTTGACGAGATGTGCGACACAACGGACGATGGGCGCGCGTTCGAGATTGCTGCTGACGGTCCGTCGCCCCTGGAGCAGTTTCAAAGCCGGGAAGACCGCGCTGAGGTTTCCGAGGTTCTGCTGAAACTTGAGGCGAACTATCGCGAGGTTCTGGTTCTGCGTTTCCACGAAGAGATGTCACTCGAAGAGATCGCGAGCGTAACCAAGGCTCCACTCTCAACCGTGAAATCGCGGCTGTATCGTGGCCTGGCCGCCCTGAAACCGGAGATCGAGCGCCTGCGCGAAACTCGCGCGGTGGAGGCGGCTGGATGAAAGGGTCGCTCGAAACACAATTCGACTCTCAGTCTCACGCAAGTGATTCGACAAGCCATGCGTTGAGTGGTCTGGGCGGCGTCGATAGCGCTGCACGGGGCGAAGTCGTCAACCGGACACACCGCGTGGTGCGGCAGCGTGCCAAAGTGATGCAGGCGCGACGCAGCCACGTTCGCAGCCTGATGGTTCCCCTGATTGTGTGCTCCGCTCTGCTGATTCTCAGCATTGTCGCGGTCTGGAGCGGGCTCTATCAATATCAGGCAGCCGAAGCTGCCGAAGCCGTACAGGCCGATGTTGCGGCGCTGGCGAACAATGACGCCAACAACGAATTCCTGGTGATGCTGCTCTGGTTTGTGCCGGTCTCCCTCGCGCTGCTGGCCGCTGTCTGGTTTCGCCGGTTTCGCTCGGCAGTTGACCACGAGGCGGTCCGATGAGCAAATTCTGGAATCATCAGACAGCCGACTCTTCGGAGTCGCGAGAGTTTGGCGAGGGCGACAGCCTGAAGATGCTGCCGCTGTGGTCGATCATTCTTGCGATCGTCGTGTTTGTGGGGACGCAGTATTACTTCAACAGGATGCCTCCTCCGCATCGCCGTCCAGGAAGTCTGCCCATGCACTTGATCATGGGTTATACGACCGGAGCCGCGCTGGCCAGTTACATCCTGCTCGTGGGTTACATCAGCCGCGACGTGAAGCGGCGCAATATGTCGGCGGCGTTGTGGACGCTGGTCGTTGTGGTCATGCCGGGAGGCATTGGCGCGGTCGTCTACTTCCTGTTGCGCCAGCCGATTCTGATCCGGTGTCCAAATTGCACCACGGAACTGACTGCTGGTGTTCATTTTTGCCCACAGTGCCGGTTCCAGGTCGCGCCCGTGTGCAGCCAGTGCTTCCGCGGAGTCCAGATAACAGATGCGTATTGCCCGCAGTGCGGCCATGATGTCGCCGAAGATCGAGCACCGGCACGGCTGCGCGCCTACAGCGATACATAAAGGCAGTTGTCAGTTGTGAGTTCTCAGTTGTTCGTTGGGCGCGTTGATCCGGTTCTCTCTTCGTATACTTCCCCACATTCAAAAGCTGACAGCGGCTGCTCCACCCGCTAAAGTGGTCTTGGCTTTTCTGTCGCCTCGTTTGCAGCGCGGACTAACCAGCAACTAACAAC
>DASWCA010000605.1:0-9142 GCA_036390355.1 Acidobacteriaceae bacterium | reverse complement strand
CAGCTATCCCTATGAAGGCGGAATCGAGACGCACCTCGATCCGGCCGAGATCTCCGGCGAAGACGGCCTCATCCTCGAAACGGGCGGCTTCGGCACCTCGCCCTTCGACTCCGAGGGCCTGCCCACCCGCCGAACCGTCCTGGTCGAAAACGGCATCCTGAAGAATTACGTCAACAATACCTACACCGGGCGCAAACTCGGCATGGCGTCGACCGGCAACGCCTCGCGCTCGCTCGCGTCGAACCCAGGCATCGGCGCCGGCAATTTCTACCTCTCGCCCGGCCACTTCTCCCCCGAGCAGATCATCGCGGGCGTCCCCAACGGCCTCTACGTCACCGAGACTATGGGCTTCGGCGTCAACCTCGTCACCGGAGACTACTCGCAGGGCGCCGCCGGCCTCTGGATCGAAAACGGCGAACTCGCCTACCCAGTCGAAGAGATCACCATCGCCGGCAACCTCAAGGACATGTACCGGAACATCTCCGCCATCGGCAACGACCTCCGCTTCCGCAGCGCCTCCGCCGCCCCCACCCTCCGCATCGAAGGCATGACGATCGCGGGAACCTGATGCCAGTGAGCGCGCCCTTCCACTTCGAGCACTCCGTAGCCTTCTCGCCGGAGAAAGCGCCCGAAATCCTGCGCGCCATCTCAACCCTTCCCGGAGTCTTCGCCCTCCACGGCCCACGCGTGGAAGATCAGCCGTACCTCACGCGCGCCGCCGACCTGCGCCGCCGCATCACGCGCATGCTCGCGCCGCCGGACTCGCAATCGAAGCGCCTCAACCTGCGCGACCGCGTCGCCCGCATCGACTACACCATTACCGGCTCCGAGTTCGAGTCGACGCTCACGCTCTACCACGCAAGCGCTGCGCTCTTCGGCCTCGACGAAGCGCGCCGCCGCCTCAGGCTGCGCACGCCGTTCTTCCTCCGCTTCACTGCCGAGAACGCCTACCCGCGCGTCTACTCCACCAACCGTCTCTCGAAGCGCGCGCTCGACAATTTCTACGGTCCGTTCCCCTCGCGCGCCGCCGCCGACCGCTACTGCGACGCTGTCCTCGACCTCTTCAAACTCCGCCGCTGCGTCGAGGACCTGGCCCCGTATCCCGAGCATCCCGGCTGCGTCTACCAGGAGATGAAAAAGTGCCTCGCGCCGTGCAATCAGGCCTGCACGCCCGAGGGCGCAGCCGCATACACCGCCGAGGCCACCGCCGTGCACGCCTTCTTCGACACTCACGGCGAATCCATGCTCGCGCAACTCACCGCCGAGCGCGAAGCTGCGTCAGTCGAGCTCGACTTCGAACGCGCCGCACGAGTCCACGCGCAGTGGCAGAAGGTCAAGGCCGCCGCATCGCTCGCCGACGAACTCGTCCAGCCCATCCCCAAACTCCGCGCCATCATCATCCAGAAAGCCGTACCCTCTTCTCAAGAGGTTGTCATCCTGAGCGGAGCGAAGGACCCCCGCATTTTGCCCGAAGCGCCCCAGTCGTTCGCGACCCCCGAAGCCGAACCCGCCGCCGCAGTCTTCATGTTGCAATCCGGCTGCATCACCGGCCCCGAGCACCTCTCCACGCTAGGCGTCCGCGCTGTTAAGGAGCAAACCTCCGTCGGCAGCTCCCTCTTCGCGCAGCCGTTGATGCTGGAAGCCATTCCGCTCGCGAACGACACGCAATCAACGACCCCAACCTCAGAAGCGGGTGCCCCACGTCTCGCTTCTGAGACGTGGGTTGACGCCACCGAATCTCAGCCCACCGCTGCCGCGCTGTCCCCCGAACTCCGCGCCACCAACCTCATCGCCACTCTCGAACAGCAAGCCTCCGCTCCGACCGACCTCGCCACGCTCTCCGACCACCTTTCGCTCCTCCGCCGCTGGTACTATCGCCCGGAGAAGCAGCGCGTGGGCGAAGTCTTCTTTCCCCGCGAAGACGCGGCAGACAGAACCTGGCCCATCCGCCGCATCCTCAATGGAGCCGCCCGCGCCGCGTTCGGCGATCCCAAACCCATGGCCGAAACCCACCGCGACCTCGCCACCCGCAACCCCGCCGACGAAGCCCAAAAACCCACCCGCACCAAAGTCCTCCACGAAGGCCGCCCCGACGTCGAACGCGCCGTCCCCGTACCCGACAAACCACCCGCCTTCAAGAGCCGCCGCACAGCAAGGCCGTCCAAACCAGAAGAGGAGCCTCAAATTGGACCGAAATGAGTTTCGCCACGCGCTGCGTTTAGGTCTCGGACGAGCAATCCTATACGCAGCCGAAGGCGATACGACCCCATTCAGAGACGTAATTCTTGATGCTTGCCTGCATTGCTACGCGATCGATCCACAATGTGAAGGCACCCGTGCCGACTATATGTTCGACCTCATAGATTTGCTGCCCGACAAGGACTCCTATATTGATGCAACGCTGAAATCACTGGCAGACAGCGCAGACGATTGGGATACGAGACAACGGTTCCGCCTTGCGGCTCGTTGGGCTATGCAGGGCAACGACGAAGCAAAGCGGGCGATGTACGCGGCCTATCGTCTTGGTCCAGAGGCGGCAGAAAGTGTAGGGATCGAGTTTCTCCATTTAGACGGATTACAAGGACTTCTCTTCGTGACTGAGCAAATCGGTCGCTTGCTGATCGCCAACACGCGCAATGTGGATTTGGGTTGGTTAATGAGCGTCAGTACCGATCTTTTCGGCCAGCAGGTGATCTCGGAGACATTGCGAGAAGCGGGTGCGCAGAACCAATTCATTAAAGCCTATCGCAAAGCAGTCGAGGCACCGCACTCGAGTTCGAAACCCCAAGATGATAGCTGGATTAACTGCGCGACCTACGGCCAAATACGGGAGCGCTTATCGAAGGGGACTTCGACAGGTTTTGGCCACCAATTAGGCCGGTGGGGTGAGAAGGCGAGCGATGACGATTTCCAGCGAGCTGCATACGCTCTGGAGTCATCAACGGATGAGCAAATACAGATAGGACACCTTCGTATCTTCTCAAAACGAGCATTTCCGCTAGACGTCGGCATTCTGTTTCGGCTAGCTGAGTCAGGCAGGAACCGCCAACTATATGCGGCTTTGAAAGCCTTGGCTCAAATCACCAATCCAGCCGTTCGAAACTTCGCGTTTGAATCAATTCGCCTCTCTTTACCGGCCCGCTCGTATGCAATCAAACTACTGTCGAAAAATTACAAGGCCGGGGATCATGCAACTGCGCTTAAGTGGTTTGATGATGAGCACAAACAGGAAACGTTACACAGTTGGGGCATGGACCTCCTGGACTTCTGGAATCATCATCCGGAAGACGCCTCGCGGGTAAGAATGCTGCTCGAAGTCTATGAGCGTGGACCATGTTCATTTTGTCGTGAAAGAGTTATTGCAGATTTGATTGAATTGAATTCGTTGACTGAAAATATGGCCGCTGAGTGTAACTGGGATGCGAACGATGAAACTCGTGAACTAGTCGGCAGAGCGACATTGGGCTCCGCACACTGAGCAACACCTGCTCCCACTGTTACACTTCCCCCAGCGACCTCGAACCTCGAACCTAGTACCTCGAACCTGACCCAATGATCGAACTAGCTTTCTCCATCCTCGCCTCTGACTTCGCCCATCTCGCCGACGAGGTCGCCGCGGCTGAGCGCGGCGGCGGCACCATCGTCCACGTCGACGTCATGGACGGCCACTTCGTCCCCAACATCACCTTCGGCCCGCCCATGGTGAAAGCCCTGCGGCCGATCACCAAGCTCCCCCTCGACTGCCACCTCATGATCGAGGACCCCGACGCCTTCATTCCCGCCTTCGCCGAGGCCGGCGCCGATATGATCTCCGTCCAGCAGGAGGTCTGCCGCCACCTGCACCGCACCATCGAGCACATCATCGACCATAACGTGCTTCCCGGCGTCGTCATCAACCCCGCCACGCCGGTCGAGACCCTGATCGAAATCCTGCCCATGGTGCACTATGTGCTGGTGATGAGCGTCAACCCCGGCTTCGGCGGGCAGAAGTTTATCCCCTTTACTGTGGACAAGATTGCGCACCTGGCCGAACTGCGCGAGGCCATGGGACTGAATTTCCGCATCGAAGTCGATGGCGGCGTCGCTCACGATACAGTCGCCTCCGTGGTCAAAGCAGGAGCGGAGATGCTGGTCGCAGGCTCTGCTGTCTTCGAAAAAGGGCGCACCGAACACAACGCCGCCGAACTCCTGCGCATCGCCCGCGCCGCGGCGCCGCAAGTCTAAGCTTTCCCTGCAGTTCTTTGGCTTTGGCGCACCCCTGCAGTCCGGACTGGCACTGAGTGAGTTCCGCGTGCGCCCAGCCCACGCAAACCGCAGGATTGCACTAGAATAAGAGGCAGCCCGCACACCGCCAAGTGCGCGCCCGCCAGCAGGCCCAGCACGCGGCAGATGGAGTTTTCCGCATGATGCAAAGCAGCACCCGTTCCTTCGCCTCCCTTCCCTCCCGCTTCTCCGATGTGCGCGCCGCACTCGCTTCCGGATTCACCGTCGCCGCTCTGCTCGCGTCCACTCTCGGCGCGCAGGCTCAGGTCCCCACGCCCGCAGACGCTGCCCAGGCCGAATCGGCAGTCCAGGCGACACAGGCCGGACAGCCGAAGAACGACGTCACCATCAGCAATGAGAAGCCCGCGAAGCACAGCAAGAAGGAAGACAAGGTCGTCGCGTCCAAGGACACCAAGAAGGAAGTGAAAAAGGCGCAGAAGGTCAACCAACTCGAGGGTGTCGACGCCAAGCTTCCCGACAAGACTCTCTACGACAAGGCTGAGGATGCCGTGAAGCACGGACGTTACGACGTCGCCCGGCTCGATCTCCAGACGCTGCTGAACACCTACCCCGATTCGCAATTCCAGATGCGCGCCAAACTCGCCATCGCCGATAGCTGGTACAAGGAAGGCGGCACCGCCGCTCTCACCCAGGCCGAGCAGGAGTACAAGGACTTCATCACCTTCTTCCCCAATGCGCCCGAGGCCGCAGAGGCCCAGATGCGCGTCGGCGACATCTACTTCCGCCAGATGGACAAGCCCGACCGCGACTACACCAAGACCATTCACGCGGAGGAAGAGTACCGGCTGATGTTGCAGCAGTTCCCCGATTCGCCGCTCGTTCCTCAGGCCAATCAGCGCCTGCGCGAGGTGCAGGAGACGCTAGCGTCACGCGAATCCGATATCGCCTCCTTCTACTCGACCCACGCCAACTGGCCGGCCACCATCGCCCGCTACCAGACTGTCGTCGACACCTATCCTCTCTACAGCCACATGGACGACGTCCTGATCGGCCTGGGCGATGCCTATGAAGCCGAGGCACGTTACGTCCGCGCCCTCAGGCTCCCGGAAGCCGGCAAGGCGCGCCTCGAACGGATCTACGACGATCAGGCGGCAGCCGCCTACCGCAAGGTCATCCTGGAACACTCCGCCGCGCCCCACGTGGAAGACGCGCGCGACCGCCTCGTCGGCATGAACCTCCCGGTCCCAACCCCCACGCCTGAGCAGGTCGCCGCCAGCGCCGCGCTGGAGAACAGCCGCGGCCAGTACACCCTCAGCAAGCGCGCCACGGTGTTCCTCCTCCACAAGGCCGACACTGTGTCCGCCGCCACCACCGGCAATCCGCCGCTCGAAGACCCTGCGCCGACGACCGCGCCCACCATCGTCCGCAAGTCGATCGACGACTTCAACCAGTCGGTCAATGGCGCCCCGCGAAGTGCAAATGCACCCGCCACGGCGAACTCTCCTGCACCTGCATCCACCCCGCCTGCCTCCGCCGCGCCGGCAGCTACGACCGGGCTCTCGCTTCAGGACGTTCCCGCCGCCAACACTCCCGCCGCAGGGGCCTCCGCGGTCATAACCAGCGCGCCCGCAACATCGCCGGCCTCGTCGTCCACGGGCAACTCAGTCGGCATCGAGATCGTTCAACCATCCTCAGGGTCGAGCGGGCCGGCCACCCCGGGGAGCACGACCTTCCCCGGCACAGCGACCCCTGCCGATGCCGCTCCCGCGACTACGGCACCCGCGGCCAATCCATCCCAGACCGGTGGGATCGGCCCCGTTGGCCCGGATAACGCAACTCCTCTTGCGCCCATCCAGAAGGCTGAGAAGGCTCCGGACGCGGTCAACGAAGTCACCCCCGGATCGCAGCCCGCCGCGCAGGCTCCCCCGGCAAACGGCAAGAAACCCAAGCCGACATTCGACAAATCCGACGAGTCGTCCAGCAAACATAAGAAGAAGAAGGGCCTGGGCAAGCTGAATCCCTTCTAAATCAGCATTACAATTCGAAGGATTCGGGTTTAGTATTTCAGGGCTGGAGTTCAAGGGGAAGGTTCGGGTCTGAGACATGGGACACAACGAGCCAATCCGCAGGAGCGCGCACGGCCCGGGTGCGCCTGTGTCTGAGATTCCCGACAAACTCTACTTCCGCATCGGAGAAGTCGCGCGGCTGTGCGAGGTCCCGACCTACGTCCTGCGCTTCTGGGAGAGCGAATTCCCGCAACTGAAGCCCAACAAGGGCGGCACCGGACAGCGCCTCTATCGCCGCCGCGATGTCGAGATGGCGCTCCGCGTCAAGAGCCTGCTCAAAGAAGAGGGATACACCATCCCCGGCGCGCGCGCGGTGCTCAAAGCGGAGTTCAAGCAGAAGGAGCCGCAACTATCCCTGCTTGGAGGCGGTGTGCCGGACGCAAAACAGTTGCGCCTCCTGCGCCGCGAGTTGCAAGCCATCGCAGCAATGCTCGCGCGACCCGTCGGCAAAGCTTCGAGCACACAAAAAGCTCCCACGCAAACCGTTCACGCAATTCGCAGCCCCCGTCGCGCGTCGACGCAGAGCCAACCCAAAGCCCCCGAGATCCCATTCGACTCCGCCCAATGAACTGAAACGCGGAGGACAATCTCTGCTAGATCAATTTTTCTCTGATGAAACTTAAGCCGCAGCGCGCCTCTACCTGGTTGTCCGGCTACGGACCCGGGCGTCCGCCCCACTTGCCACTCAGTTGGGCTTGACATATATCCATAACGGATATAGTGTTGGAGCATGGCGAAGAAAGAGACGGCGCAGGCTCCGCTGACGCCCGCTGTGCTGCACATCCTGCTCGCGCTTTCAACGGCGGAGCGGCACGGGTACGGGATCATGAAGCAGGTGGAAGCGGACTCGCAGGGCAAGGTGAAGATGGGCCCGGGGACGCTGTATGGCTCGATGGGGCGGATGATGGAGGCCGGGCTGATCCGGGAAAGCGATAAGCGGATCGATCCGGAGATGGATGACGAGCGGCGGATCTATTACGAACTCACTGGCGCGGGGCGGGCGGCGCTGGAAGCGGAGCTGATGCGGTATCGCGGCGTAGTGGCGGTGGCGGAAGGACGTTTGGCGCATGGCCACTAACGTCGCGGGCCGGCGCTACCGGACGTGCTATGCGATGCTGCTGCGGCTGTATCCGCGGCCTTTCCGTGAGCGCTTCGGCGAGGGGATGGCGCAGACATTTCACGACCTGTGCCGGGAGCACGGGGACGCTGGGCGGGGACTGTTCGGGTTCGCGCTGGGGATCTTTTGCGAGACGTTGGTGGGAATCGTGAAGGAGAACATCATGCATATGAACCAACTGGGAAAGACGATGCTGCGTGTGGCTCTTGGGTCGCTCGCCCTGTTGATGGTGCCGTTGGTGGCATCGCAGATCGTGCCTGGATGGAACTGGAACGCGGGATCTTTCGTGATCGTGTATGTCCTGTTCTTCGGGACGGGGATGGCGTATGCGCTGATCGCGAGGAAGATGGGCGCGTGGTCGTACAAGGCGGGCGTCGGTATGGCGCTGGTGGCCGGGTTTGCCTTGGGCTGGTCCAACATGGTCCAGGTCGCGGACTCGGGACATCCCGAGAACCTGGTGTACTACAGCGTGCTCGCGGTGGGGGTCGTTGGGGCCTTGCTGGCGCGGCTGAAGGCGCGGGGGTTGGCTCTCACTTTGTTCGCGATGGCGGCAACGCTTGCCCTGATTGCCGTGATGCTGCCTTCCGGCGCTCCACCCGACATGGCGCGAAGAATGGCCGTCGGGCATGGTGTCTACGTGGTGTTGTTCGTCGCGTCAGGTCTGATGTTCCGGCACGCGAGTTTGGCGGAATTGAAGTAAGACCGAGGCCGCCCCAACCTTCATCGGATCAGTAGACTCCGATGCTTTGAAATTCCCCGCCCGAAGGGCGGAATACTCACTAACAGAGAGCGCCCTCTCCATTTCACGCTGAACTAACATACGCGGCCCGCAGGTTTCCCCAACTCGTACAATCGTTCTATCTCGATGAGCCTGCCGCCCGACCCAATCACGCAGTCCGAAGTTATCCCAACGGCAGCCTCAGTTCCGGCAGCTCGCACTCTTCCCCGCCAGCATACCGCAGGCTCCGCGGCCATCCTGCTGATGTTCAGTTCGCTGGCCTCCGGCGTCCTCGCCCTCATCCGTATCAAGTACGTGAACCATCTCTGGGGCGCGGGCATCGAGCAGGACGCGTATCAGGCCGCCTTCACCCTTCCCGATCTCATCAATTACTTCCTCATCGGCGGCGCAGCGTCCATCTCGGTCATCACCATCCTCAACCGCTTCCTGGTCGCCGGGGACGAAGAGGGCGCCGACCGCGCGCTCTCCGTCATCCTCACCACCATGCTCGTCGTCCTCGGCGCCGGAGTTCTGCTCGGCGAAGTCTTCGCGCCACAATACGTCTGGCTCGCCAACAAAGGCTTCCGCCACGACCCCGTCCGCGCCGCACTCTGCGCCTCGCTCACCCGACTGATCCTGCCCGCGCAACTCTTCTTCTTCATCGGCAGCGTCATGAGTTCGCGGCTGCAGGTCCGCAAGATCTTCCTCTACCAGGCATTCACACCGCTCATATACAACATCGGAATCATCGCGGGCGCATTCTTCCTCCACGACCGCATCGGAATTTATTCCCTCGCCTGGGGCGTGCTCGCAGGTGTCATCGTTGGCTCCGCGCTGCTCAACTCGCTCGGCGCATTCCGCACCGGACTTCACTACCGCCCCATCGTCAACTTCGGCGACCCCGCATTCCGCGAGTGGCTCAAGCTCTCCCTTCCGCTCATGATCGGCGTCTCGCTCGTCATGTTCGACGGCATCTTCCTCAAGTACTTCGGCTCCGTGCAGGTCGGCGGCATCACT
>DASWCA010000604.1:0-3833 GCA_036390355.1 Acidobacteriaceae bacterium | reverse complement strand
CCGCTTCGCAGATTGCCTCGGCATCGACGGCATCGTTCTTGTGTCGCTTCACGTACGGCTTGACATAGGCTGGCGGCATCAGGCGAACGGTGTGGCCGAGTGCGTGGAGTTCGCGCGACCAATGATGCGACGATGCGCAGGCCTCGATACCGACGAGACACGGCGGCAGCTTCTGGAAGAAAGCAACGATGTAACGACGCTTCAGCTTGCGCCGGATGATCACCTTGCCTTCCGCGTCGACGCCATGGACTTGAAAAACCGACTTCGCGATGTCGAGACCAATCGTCGTGACAGCTTGCATGGCCCAGTCCTCCGAATCAGGTCACCCCCTTGGTCCGTGGCACTTACGTGCCGGTGGAGGAGCCGTCCACAGCATCATAACCGGACCTCCCCTGACCGCAATGACAGTCGAGAGCGTGAGTCCGCGATACCGGGTAGGCTGGACCGCTAGGAGCGGGCATCAGCCCGGCGAGCCATCCACCCCTGCCGCTGTTCGGTGTAGAATACCGCTAGAGGACAGCGCCATGGAAACTCCGCGGCAGGGCCGCGTCGAGCGCCGACTGGCGGCCATCTTGGTCGCCGATGTGAGCGATTGCTCGGTGCCGTCCCGGATCCTCGGTCATTCGGGGAGTATTGGATTCGAGCTGGAGGAAAGATGACGAGAATCGCTTGTCCGGCCTTCGTCCGACTTGTCGTCTTGGTAGCGGGTGTGTCGTGGTGCGGAGCGCAACAAGCACAAAGCCAGGATCCCGTGTTTGCGAATCCGCCGATGCTCTCCAGTCGGGACGGACGGTTGGATATCGATTTGGTTGCCGCACCTGGCACGTACACGATCGATGGCCATGAGTTCCAAGGCATGCTCTACAATGGCCAGTACATACCGCCAGTCTGGCGCGTCCGTTTGGGCGATACTCTAACGGTCGCCCTGCACAACGGCCTTTCCGAGCCGACGAACTTGCATTTCCACGGGCTAGACGTGTCGCCGCTCGGAAACGGAGACAATGTCTTCCTACATATTCGACCTGGAGAGGACTTCACCTATCAAATCACAATTCCAGATAAACACGTTGGTCTCTTCTGGTTTCATCCACACATGCACGGGCACGTGGATGAGCAAATCATTGGTGGCATGTCGGGCGGCATCATCATCGAAGGCAGTGACCGTCTTTATCCCTTTGTCAAAGATCTCACAGAGCGGGTAATTCTCTTCAAACACCATCCGATCGGCCGGGCAGATTATCAGGAAGCGGTCACCATCAACGGCACCGTGGCGCCGACGTTCCTGATTCGACCGGGCGAGGCGCAGTTCTGGGAGATGGGGCACATCGGAGCCGATCGGTTCCTGAGGGTGAAAGTCGAAGGCATGCCGTTCTACGTCATCGGCAGAGACGGGTATTTTCTGCCGCGCCCGATCATGATGGACGAAGTGCTGCTCGGTCCCGGGCAACGGGTTTCGGTGATTGCCATCGGCGGCCAGCCTGGCAGCTATGCGTTCAAGTCCGTTGCGTTCAAGTTCGACGAGCGCCAACCGCCACTTCCCGAGATCAACCTGGGAACCGTGGTGTCGCAAGGACCGCCCGCAAACATTGCAGCGGCCGAGGCCACGGTGCGTGGACAGCACGTGAACGAACCGCTCTACGTCGATGTCCTGCGGTCGACTCCGATTGCACACCGGCGCACCTTTGCGTTCTCAGTAAGCCCCGACAAGACGCGCTTCTTCATCAATGATAAGGTGTTTGATGAAGGCCGCACCGACGTGACCGTCCAGCTTGGCGACACGGAAGAATGGACAATCCTAAACAAAGATTCTCAGTACCACGATTTCCATATTCATCAGACTGGATTTCTGGTCACCGAGGTCAATGGCGTCCCCACGCATTTCGACGGCCTGCGTGACACCTTCAGCGTTCCGCCCGTCAGGAACGGAAAACCCGGTATCGCTAAAATGATCATTCCGTTTACCAACCCGGAAATGGTGGGGCGCTTTGTGTTTCATTGTCACGTGGTGAAACACGAAGACAAAGGCATGATGCAGACGATTGAGGTGCATCCGTGATGCTGCGGACACTGAAACGCCCTGGGTAGCGCTCACTTCGCTAGCGGCATGGCCGCTCTACCCCAGTAAGCGGTCATTCCAACGGCCGAATTGATGGTCTCTTCAGTGCCAGAACTCGACTCATGCAGCGCAGCAAGGACTAGCTTTATTCAATTATCTCGTCGGCCCGGATGAGCAGCCCCGTCGGGATTTCGAGACCAAGCGTCCTGGCGGTTCGCAAGTTGATCACCAGATCGAACCTGGTCGGCAGCACGAACGGCAGTTCGCCAATCTTTTCGCCTTTTAGAATGCGACCGACGTAAATCCCCGCTTGTCGATAGCTGTTGGTGACTTTAGGTCCATAGCTCATCAGTCCCCCAGCATCGACGAAATCGCTCAAAAAATAGATTACTGGAACATTGGTACGCGCCGCCAGTTGTACGATTTGCTCCCGCTGTCCTAATAGAAATGGGTCCGTGTTTATAAGCAGAGCATCGACTCTATGACGGACGAGACCCGCGAAGGCCGCGTCGATTTCGCTTTGAGTGCTGGCTTCTAACACAGCAAGTTGCAGCCCGAGAGAGCGTGCCGCGGCCTGCATACCGCGTGCCTCGGCCAAGGCCAGCGGGAATTTCGGGTTGACCAGCGCTGCAAGCGCGTTGCCGTTGGGCACAAGTAGATGGGCAAACTCAAGTCGTTTTGGCCCCATTTCCTGGGCCATGAGGGTCACACCAGTGATGTTGCCGCTCGGTCGGTTAAGATTATCGACTAGGCCGGCCTCAACTGGATCGCCACCAAGGCTACAAACTATGGGTATCGTGGCAGTCGCAGCCTTTGCCGCCAGTCCTGACGGTTCGCCGCCAACGGCCGCCATCACCGCAACTTGTCGCGCCACCAGTTCAGCTGCCAGCGCCGACAATCGATCATACTGGCCTTCCGCCCAGCGATGCTCGATTGTGACATTCTTACCTTCGAAGTAACCGGCTTGGCCCAGCCCCTGGCGAAACGCGGCAAGGCTGGAGCGCGATTCCGCCGGCGACCTAGAGCTCAAGAACCCGATGACCGGCATTCCCTTCTGTTGCGCGTGCGCCGCAACCGGCCACGCTGCCGCCGCGCCGCCGAGCAGTGTGATGAATTCGCGCCGTTGCATTTACCCTCCACAAGCCCGGACTACGCCAACCTTGGCGTTAATTCCGGCTATCAAAACAGGAAACTGCGACCAGCGAAATGGGCTTTAATGGTTCGGTTTTGCGCTGCGGAAAGCCCGAGCCGCCTATGTCTCAGTAGGGTCAAACGCTTCGGTTCTGCGATGTCTGCGACAGGTCCGCTTAACCTCCAACTGCGGTCAAACCATGCGCCGCCACGAACCGACGCGATGTGCCATTAGGACTCATGCACCGCAGCAGACAGCCCTCTATTCGATCACTCTGTCGGCGAGGGCAAGCATTCAATCGGCTTCTCGCGACGCAGTCCCGTGGCGGGTCTCACTCGTTCTGAAAGCCCCCGCCCACTGAAAACCCATCTACTGCGGCCACTGTCGCCCCCCAGAGACGCCGGTCGACGGGTTCCGGTGCCCAGACGCTGGCGCCAGGAAGAGGCATCGCAGCGGGCAACGGTCGGTGTAGAAGACCCGCCCAGAGGCAGCGCCACGGCCACGCGGCAGGGTCGGATTCAACGCCCATTTGCCGCCATCCTGGCCGCCGATGTTGCCCCCTACCTGCTGGTGGCGACGAGGCGGGTACTGAGCGTGGCGCTCGGACAGCATCGGACTGCCTTCGAGCCGAGCGCGGCAACTGAT
>DASWCA010000603.1:0-2379 GCA_036390355.1 Acidobacteriaceae bacterium | reverse complement strand
TGATGTTAAATGCGCTCGATTTCGATTGGTTGTCTACGGGGTGGCCCGCTTCGCGCCATCCGCGCACGGCGTCAAAGATGATTTCTACTGAGGCCGAAGCTGTCTTAGCTACTTTCCGGCGCAAAATTAGCTGACCTTGGCCTGAGTTTAGAATCGGCTGGTTGGCAGAAAACTGCAAGGCCGAACAAGATCGACTTGACTTGCGTCATGGCCGCTGATTCATTCTGGCGAATGATTCGCGACCGGACCATTCGAACGCGCGACAAGCTTGTCGGCAAATTGCCGATCACGGGGGAGGTGCTGCGCGGCTCTTTGCTGGAGCGCACGGTGCGTCACACCAAAGACTGCCCGAAATGCGCGCGCGGCGAAGGACACCGGGTGTTCGTCCTGACGGTGAGCTATGGCGGGGGGCGCGTGCAGCAGTTCAGCGTTCGTCGAGAACGGGTCGCCGAGATTCGCCGCTGGGTCGACAACTATCAGAAGCTCAAGCAGGCGATCGAGGACATTTGCGAGCTCAATCATGAGCTGCTGCGTCCGGAGCCGCACCGCAGACGGGCGGGGCGACGACATGATTGAGATGCGGCGGGCACAACTAAGCTTCGGCGACGGGCTGATCGCCGAGGAAGTGAGCGATCTGCGGGAAGACTGGATGCAGCACGCCGACCAGGTGCTGGCAGACGAGGAGATCGTGGCGGCGGTATACGAAGCGCTGGCCAAGCGGCATCCCAGGAGCCGCCGCCGCGGCCGGCTGGGAACTGCGGCCGAAGTAGTCCTGCGCCTGTTGATCCTCAAGCACATCCGCAACTGGAGTTACGCGGTACTGGAGCGCGAGGTGCGCGCCAATCTGGTGTACCGCGAGTTCACCCGTGTGGGCAGCGCGAAGGCGCCCGATGCCAAGACCATGGGGCGCTGGGGCTTGGCCCTGGGGCCCGAAGTGATCAAACAGGTGCACGAGAGAGTGGTGAAAATAGCGCAGGGCAATGGATTAGCGCCGGGCCGCAAAATGCGCGTGGACACCACGGTGGTCGAGACCAACATCCACTATCCGACCGACTCGAGCTTGTTGGGAGACGGGGTGCGGGTGCTGATCCGCACGATGAAGAAGATCAGCAAGATGGTTGGCGGAGCCGGAGCCAAACTCTGTGACCGCAGCCGCAGCGCGAAGCTGCGGGTGCTGGATATCGCGCGGGCGGCACGCGCCAAAGGCAAGCCGCACCAGGAAAGGCTTAAGGCGGCTTATCGGTTATTGCTCAATTCGACCAGCCGGGTCGTGGGACAGGCGAAGCGGTTCTCCCAGGAGATCGCAGAAGGCGTGAAGCGATCGAGGGATGTGTTGCAGCAGCTGGCGCTGCAAGGGCTGCGCCAGGAGCTCGACGCAATGGTTCCACTCGTGAAGCAGGTTATGAAACAGACCAGAGCGCGTATCTTCCGTGGCAATACGCGCTCCGAAGGCAAGCTCCTCAGCCTGTTCGAGCCCTCGACGGAGGTCATTCGCAAGGGTAAAGCAGCCAAGCCCAACGAGTTCGGCAAGATGGTCAAACTGCAGGAGGCCGAAAACCAGATCGTGATCGAGTACGAAGTCTATCCTCGGCGACCCAATGATTCGGACCTGCTGATCGCCGCCATCGAAACACATCAAGCAATGCTGGGTCGCGCGCCGCACTTGGTAGCGGCGGACGCAGCATTCTACTCAACCAAGAACGAGGGCACCGCGAAAGCAATGGGTGTCAAACGCGTCTGCATCCCCAATCGCTCCACCAAGAGCCCCGAGCGCAAACGCGAGCAGAAGAAGCGTTGGTTCCGCAATGGGCAGAAATGGCGGACCGGGTGCGAGGGCCGCATCAGCGTGGTCAAGCGGCGGCACGGGCTCGATCGCTGCAGATACAAAGGCGATGCCGGGATGCAGCGTTGGGTCGGGCTCGGTGTGATTGCCGACAACCTCATCAACATTGGCCACGCAATGGAAAAGCAAGCTGTTCCCTAGCTGCGTGCAACAATCCATCAGAGATCTTCACACCCCGCCCGCCACCTTGGGCGGGTTTTGCTTTGTCCGCTCCCTTGACTGCAATCCCGAAAACACCAATTTTGCGCCGGAAAGTAGCTAATGGGCGTCATCAAGAAATTCGATACGAGAAGGTCCCGGGCGTGCCCCTTATTTTTGATGACTTCGATCCCGCTGTGGAACGAGAAGGATACCGAGCTGCGGAAGAGCAAGCCAGGCAAGAACTCGGGGACATTTATAAATTGATCGATATTGGCGAACCCGCGACAATCGAGGGTTTGATGAAGGAGTTAAGTATCAAGGAGCGTTTGGACGGTCTGATTTCCAAATGTCTCAAACAATTGCTGATGGTGCGGGGCGTCAAGTCCATCTCACCA
>DASWCA010000602.1:0-4328 GCA_036390355.1 Acidobacteriaceae bacterium | reverse complement strand
CGGCAGAAGTTCGAGCTGTTTGCGAATTTCCGCCCGGTGAAGAATCTGCCGGGGCTGAAGACGCGCTATCCGGACGTCGATCTGGTTATCGTGCGGGAGAATACCGAGGATCTGTATGCGGGGCTCGAACACGAGATCATTCCAGGCGTGGTGCAGTCGCTGAAGATCATTACGGAGAAGGCCTCGACCAGGATTGCGGAGTTTGCGTTTGCGTATGCGCGGAAGCATGGACGGAAGAAGATCCATGCGATCCACAAGGCGAACATCATGAAGCTGTCGGATGGGCTGTTTCTGCGCTGCTGCCGTGGGGTGGCGATGACCTATCCCGAGGTCACGTACGCGGAGCACATTGTCGACAACACGTGCATGCAGCTGGTGATGAATCCGTATCAGTACGACATTGTGCTGACGGAGAATCTTTACGGCGACATTTTGAGCGACCTGTGCAGCGCGTTTGTGGGTGGACTGGGACTAGTCCCGGGCGCGAACCTGGGGGCGGAATGCGCGATCTTCGAGGCAGTGCATGGATCGGCGCCGGACATCGCGGGCAAGGACCTGGCGAATCCGACGGCGTTGCTGCAGAGCGCGGTGCTGATGCTGCACCATATTCACGAGAAAGAGACGGCGGAGCGGATCCAGACGGCTCTCGAAAAGGTCTACGCGGACGGCAAGGTTTTGACCAGGGATGTGGGCGGGACGAGTGGGACGATTGCTTTTGCCGACGCGGTGATCGCAGCGTTGGAGATGTAGGCTGCGGCTCCCACAAAAGGTGCAGGGGCGGGATTGATCGGCAGGCGTACGATGGAAAAGGCAGAGTCGTAGCCGGGAAAGATCGGCGGCGGATGCAAAAACCACAATTTGGATGACTCGATATGAACCTGCAGATGTTTTGGGTGATTCATATATTGCCGCTTTGGTTTCTGGTGTTCGCGCTATTTCTTCCGCGAATCGCGCTGCTTGTGCTGTGGCTTGAGACCTCATTGGTGCCATTCGATGTGCACGGATTTCTGGGGCTGGTGCTCGCGATTCTGCTTCCGCGTGTGCTGGTGCTTTACCTGGTCTATGTGGATCAGGGGATCAGTTTGTGGTTTGTGCTCCACCTGGCGGTCGCGCTGCTGGTTTGGGGTGGGTCCGGCCGGTACAGCACGCGGCGGCGCCGGGACCGATACCACGAAATTGGATAACGGACACGGCATGCGAACGTCTCTTGGAGTGGTATTCATCTGATTCCACGAGGACAATTCCATGATGCGTCTGCGTTCTGTGCTTCGCGACCTGGTTCTGGTGTGCCTGGCCGTTTCGATTGGCTGGTGGCTGCGGGGCGCGGGCACGACTGTGCTGGCTCAGCGCTCGAGTTCGTCTTCTTCGGCGCGGGGATCGTCAGGGACGGATGCGAGCCTGGCATTTCAGTTCGTCGGGAGTGGTCCGCAGCAGTCGCTGGCGGTGTATAACCCGGGTAACCACACGCTCTATGTGTATCCGCGGGTAGGCCAGGGGAACTCGCACATCAGTTGCGAGTACAGCTTCACGATCGACAGGCCGGGGGCGCCGATGGAGCGTCAGAACTGTCCGGTGGGGGCTCAGGTGCGGTAACCGCATTGCGTAACGCGGAAGGGAATAACCCCACCATAGCGACGATGAGTCAGTCGCGATCATGGGTACCCGATTTTGGGCAGATCGCGGCGGGTCTGCGGTATTCTTAAGGCATATGGAACGACGCAAAGTTGGCATTCTTGGCGCTACCGGCATGGTCGGGCAGCGGTTTATTCAGTTGTTGAGCAATCATCCGTGGTTTGAGGTTGCGTGGCTTGCTGCGAGCGATCGCAGCGCGGGCAAGACGTATGGCGAAGCTTGCCGATGGAAGCTGGACACGCCGCTGCCGGCGCGCATCGCTGCGATGACGGTGATGCCGAATGTTCCCGAGGGCACGCCCGACGGTGAGCTGCCGAAGATTATCTTTGCGGCGCTGGACGCGGAGCACGCGCGCGATCTGGAGCCGAAGTTTGCGGCGGCGGGTTGCGCGGTGGTATCGAACTCGAGCGCGTTCCGCATGACGCCGGACGTGCCGCTGGTTGTGCCGGAGGTGAACGCGGATCATCTGGCGCTGATCGAAGCGCAGAGTTGGCGGAAGCAGAGCGGCGGGTACATCGTGACCAATCCGAACTGTTGCGCGATAGGGCTGGTGCTGGCGCTGAAACCGCTGGAAGAGCGGTTCGGGATCGAGAGCTTGTTTGTGTCGACGATGCAGGCGGTGAGCGGCGCGGGATATCCCGGAGTGGCTTCGCTGGATATTCTCGGCAATGTCGTTCCGTACATCAAGAATGAAGAAGAGAAGCTGCAGGAAGAGGTGGGCAAGCTTCTGGGACGGCTCGGGCGCGGTGGTATCGAGATGCTGGATGCGAAGCTGAGCGCGCACTGCAATCGCGTGTCGGTCGAAGATGGACACATGGAGTGCGTGAGCATCAAGCTGCGGACGAAGGCGACGCGTGAAGAAGTGCTTGCGGCATGGAGCGAATTTGCGCCGCTGGCGGGGCTGCGCCTGCCGACCGCTCCGGAACAGCCTGTGGAATTCGATGCCAGCGTGGACCGTCCGCAACCGCGGCTGGACAAGATGCGCGGGCATGGGATGGCATCGACGGTTGGGCGTCTGCGTGAGTGCAATCTGCTGGACTGGAAGTTCGTGGTGCTGTCGCACAATACGATTCGCGGCGCGGCGGGGGCAGCGGTGCTGAATGCTGAGGTGCTGGCGCGCCTGGGCAAACTCGCGGGGTCGAAGGAGAGCTATAAGCCTGCGGAACCAGTTGCGGTGTTGGCATGAGCGAAGTGCATGGAGTGGGCGAAGCCAGGACCGGCCTCGTCGTCATGAAGTTCGGCGGAACGTCGCTGGAGGATGCGAAAGCAATGCTGCGCACGGTGTCGATCGTGCGCGGCCGGCGGGAGAAGGGCTTGTCGTCAATCGTGGTCGTATCCGCGATGGCGAAGGTCACTGACCAGTTGCTGGCTGCGGCTACCGCGGCAGGACGCGGCGACAAGGCGGGCGCATTGGCGATCGCGGCGCGGCTTCGCAACCGGCACATCGAGACGGCCGCGGACCTGCTTTGCGGCGAGTTCTTTGCGGCGATCGAGAGGGAGATCCGGGCCAGGTTCGATTCGCTGGACGATTTGCTGAGAGGAATTGCCGCAGTCGGGGAACTGACGCCGCGTACCGGCGACAAGGTGGTTAGCTACGGCGAGCGGATTTCGTCGCAGATGGTTGCGGCGGCGTTCGCACAGCACGAATTGAACGGCGTGCATGTGGATGCGCGCAAGTGCATCGTAACGGACGATCACTACGGCAAGGCGGCGCCGCAGGAGGATGCAATTGAGCGCAAGCTGAACGAGCTGGTATTACCGCTGGTGGAGGCTGGGTATACGCCGGTGATGGGCGGTTTTATCGGCGCAACGGTGGACGGAATAACGACGACGCTGGGACGCGGGGGCAGCGATTTTACGGCTGCGCTGGTAGGCGGCGGGCTGCATGCAGGTGCGATCGAGATCTGGACTGATGTGAACGGGATCATGACAACCGATCCGCGGATTTGTCCGGATGCGCTGCGGGTAAAGACGATCAGCTTTGAAGAGGCGGCGGAGCTGGCCTACTTCGGTGCGAAGGTGCTGCATCCGGCTACGATCCTTCCTGCGGTCCAGAAGAGCATTCCGGTGTGGGTGCTGAACTCACGCAACCCGGAAAATGAGGGTACGAAGATTACGGCAATGGCGCCGCCGTGCGCGAGTCCGTTCAAGAGCATTGCGGCGAAGAAGCGCCTGACAATTATCGATGTCGTGGCGAGCCGGATGCTGATGTCGCATGGGTATCTGAAGGCGGTGTTCGATGTGTTCGATAAATATCACTGCGCGATCGACATGGTTTCGACAAGCGAGGTGAGCATTTCGGTTACGGTGGACTCAAACCAGAGGCTGCCGGAGATTTGCGCGGAACTGGGCAAGATTGCCGATGTGAAGCTCGAAGGGCATAAGGCCTTGATTTGCATGGTGGGCGAGGACATTCGCGGGCGAAGCGGGATCTCCAGCCGCGTGTTTTCGGCCATCCGGCACATCAATGTGCGCATGATTTCGCAGGGCGCGAGCGAGATCAACATGAGCTTCATGATTGAGGAGTCGGACGTGGAAGAGGCAGTCCGGTCGTTGCATGCGGAGTTCTTTGTGGATCCGGATCCGACGGTGTTCGATGCCGAGACCGGGGTGGTCGCGAAGGCCTAGGGGTTGCGGGCAAAGATGTAGGCCCTTCGGCTTTGGAACTCCACGTCAGGGTAGGGGTCGCGCTCGAT
>DASWCA010000601.1:0-10929 GCA_036390355.1 Acidobacteriaceae bacterium | reverse complement strand
TGAAGGCCTTGTTGATCTGGTCGACGGAGCCGCTAACCGGCACGATCAGCCGGTTCGCGGGTGTATCGGTGATCGTAAAGCCATTGGACTGAGCGAAAGAGACTACGGCCTGGTAGTCCGCAACCGTGGGAGCGAACCGCTCCGTGAACTCCGCCACGCTAAGGAAACGCCGGTAATCAGGACTGGATGGGTCATAAAGCCGGCTCAAAAGCCGGGACAATTCGGCCTGGTTTCGCAGCGGCAGCACGATGGAGAGATTCATCTGCTGGTCGTACGACATCGAACCAACCAGCGCGGCCTCTCTGGTCGAAACCTCGGGATGCACATGGCTGTGCAGTGCCTGCAGCGGTTGCTGTGCGGACCCAACGTTCCATGTCGCGACCAGAAGAATTGCCAGAGCGGCAAAATCTGCGAACAGCGCGACTGACTTGCTAAGAAATGCGTGAAAACGGGCCGGACGAGCACCAAAAGGGGAGGAATCTACAAACCAGGGCAGCGAACGCATGGAAACCATCTTTCAGGAAAGCGCGCTGGTTCCTGCCAGAAAGGGCCCAGTCCGCCAAGCCGTGTGCCAATAGACAGACAGCCAGCTAACGACTGATTTCTGGAGTTCCCTAGCCTCAGACATTAGTTGTTCAAAATACGGCGAGTCTAACACGGCACAATCTCAGCTCAAACATGAATTTACAGGCTGTTCTTGCTTGATCGAAATACGCAGGGAGGATGACGCTTCAGCCGGGGTTACGCTATTGCGCCAGCGCAGCGCGGACTCGGGACATGGTGTCGAGGTAGAAGCTGAGGTTGTGGATGGAGTTGAGGGTGGCGCCAAGGGGCTCTTTGCTGACGAAGAGGTGGCGCAGATAGGCTCGCGTGTAACGGCGGCAGACCAGGCAGGTGCAGGCGGGATCGATGGGGCGCTGGTCTTCGGCGTACTCGACGCGCTTGATGTTCATGCGGACGGCGGTGCGCGAGGCGACCTCGCCATCCTCGCCGGGCGATAGATCTTCGCCGGGTTCGGGTGCGCGGAAGAGCAGGCCGTGGCGCGCGGCGCGGGTGGGGAGCACGCAGTCCATCATGTCGCCGCCCATGCGGGCGTACTCCTCGATCTCGTCGGGGTAGCCGACGCCCATGACGTAGCGGGGCTTGTCGGACGGGAGGACTTCGAGAGTGCGGGCGATCATCTCGCGGGTGACCTCGCGGGGTTCGCCGACGGCGAGGCCGCCGATCGCGTAGCCCTGGAAGTCCATCTCGACTAGGCGCTCGGCGGACTCGCGGCGCAGGTCTGCATACATTCCGCCCTGCACGATGCCGAACAGCGTCTGGTGTCTTCCCGCCAAACTCGGTGTCGCCGCCGACTCGCTGACTCGCTGGCTTGCCGACTCGCTGCACCACGGGACTTCGTGCTTGTGGGCTTCGAAGTAGGCTTTGGAGCGCGCGGCCCAGGCGTGCGTCAGGCCCATGGAATCGCGGGTGCGTTCCCAGGTTGCGGGGGTTTCGACGCATTCGTCGAAGGCCATCATGATGTCGGCGCCAAGCGCTATCTGGACTTCCATGGAGTGCTCGGGTGAGAAGAAGTGCTTGCTGCCGTCGAGATGTGAGCGGAACTCGACGCCTTCGTCGGAGATCTTGCGCAGCTTGGAAAGCGAGAAGACCTGGAAGCCGCCGGAATCGGTGAGCATCGGGCGAGGCCAGGACATGAAGCGGTGAACTCCGCCTGCGCGCCGGATGAGCTCATGGCCGGGGCGCAGGTAGAGATGGTAGGTGTTGGCGAGGATGATCTCAGCGCCGGCGCCGTCGGAGCCAATGTGTTCGAGGGTGTCCTGCTGGACGGTCTTGACTGTAGCGGCAGTTCCGACCGGCATGAAGACGGGCGTTTGGACCGCTCCATGCGGAAGGTGCAGCGCGGCGCGGCGTCCGCCAGTTTGCGCGGTGGCGCTGATTTCGAAGGCAAGGGCCATCTATTCAGTATGCCTGTTGGCGGGGCAGCGATCCGTCCCATTGTTACGGCTGCTCGGCGATGGCGACGGCCTGGGCGACGCTGAGGTCGTTGGGTACGCGGACGAAGTCGCCGTGTTCAGCGTGCTCCCTCTTGGCGATGGACTTGAAGAAGATGGCTTTGCCGTTGATGTTGGTGTCGAGCATGGTGGTCTTCCAGTCGGGTTGACCGAACGACGCGCGAGTTGTGCCAAAGGTGCTTCCGGCGCGGATGGTCGCGAGCAGGCCGAAGCCGATGCTCACGTCCTGAGGCAGACGTCCTTCGATCTCGCGCAGACGCATTGCCTTCGCGTCGACCAGCATCGAGCCGTTCATTGCATGGAGCACGCGCTCTTCCATCGACTGCGGCGAGTAGTCCGGATTGGGCTTGAAGTCGATGCGCTCATAGCCGCCCTCTTCGCGTTCCTCCGTGAAGAGAAATGCGTTGGGGAGAAGCGTCAGCAGTTGCCGCGCATGCGCTTCGTCATCCTTGAGCGTCTGCGATTTCTTTTGGAAGGCGGTCGGGTCGGCGACGATGGCGGCCAGGCGTCCCCGCTCCTGGGCGACGCGCTGCGGGCTCAGCGGCTTGCCATCTTCTTCGAGCAGCATGCGTATCTTGCCCGCGTTCGACTCGACGACTTTTTCCGTCCAGAGATGTCCGCCGGTGCGGTCTGAGCGCTCCCTGGAGATGTAGGCGTAATGGTCTTTGTGCTGAGCGGCGGTAAGCTCGTTGCTCAGCATGGTGGTGACGATGTGGCGCGCGGACAGGTCCTGTTGCGGAACGTCAGCCGAGGCTCGGACGTTGGTAGAAGGCCATGCAAGCATCAGGCAGATCGCGGAGCACGCGGCAACACCGATCCCGGCCACGATAATTGCGGTCGATCCGGAACGTTTTGAATTAGCTACGCGTTTTGCCATCTTGCCCATGTTCTATAGGATGCTTTCTGCAAGTTTGATGAATAAGAGGTGGATATGTGCTCAAGAGGTCACCTCCAGGGCGTTGCCGCGGGGCCTAACCCATTGCGCTACAACGAAAGAGAGTACCAGCAGCGAACCGGCCAGATAGAAGGCAGCACCGGGAACCTGAAAGGGAGCAGTGGCGCCGAAGGTTTTTGAGAATACGAAAGTGAACATGACCGGGCCAAAGATTCCGGCGAGCCCGCGCAGGCTTTGGACCGCGCCCTGCATCTGCCCCTGTTCGGACGGCTTGACCTCGCGCGACATGATGCTCTGCGCGGAGGGCCATGCCACCGACATCAGGTTGAGGATGGGAATTCCCCAGAGCATGAGCAGGCCGGTCTTCGAGAGGCCGAACATAACATAGCCAATTGTGCCGCCCACGAGTCCCAGCGAGAGCGCGCTGCGCTCGCCGATGCGCTTGACCAGCGGCTTGACCAGACCCGCGCCGTAAGCCCCGGAGAAGATAGCGACAAGGCCGAGCGAGAGTCCCACCGATTTGTCGGTCCATCCATAGCGGAAGTCGGCGTAGAGGACGTAGACGTTCTGCAACGATTGCTGGGCCAGATAGCCGAGCACCAGCACGACTGAAAGCCCGAGCAGAATCTTGTTGTTCTTGAGCAGACGCAGCGAGCCGACCGGATTGGCGCGCTTCCACGAGAACGGGCTGCGATGCTCCTGGCGGAGCGATTCGGGCAGCACGAACATGCCGTAGATTCCGTTGAGCAGGCTGAGGCCTCCGGCGACCCAGAAGGGGAGGCGCGGATTGACGCTGCCGAGAACTCCGCCAAGCGCGGGGCCGAGGACGAAGCCCATGCCAAACGCGGCGCCGATAAGGCCGAATGCGCTCGCACGTTTTTCCGGCGGGGTGACGTCGGTCATGTAGGCCATGCCAGTGGGGATGCTGGAGGCGGTGAGGCCGGAGATGACGCGTCCGACGAAGAGCCATCCGAGCGCGGGCGCCCACGCCATCATCAGGTAGTCGAGGCCGAGACCGAAGTTCGATAGCAGCACTACTGGGCGACGACCGTAACGATCTGAGAGCGAGCCGAGCACGGGGGAGAAGAAGAACTGCATGACCGCGAAGACGGTTCCGAAGACGCCGAGCATCTGCGCGGCGCCGGTGGCGTTGCCGGCCATGAAGTTTGCGATCAGGCGTGGGAGCACGGGCGCGATCATGCCCAGCGCGAGCATGTCCAACGCGATGGTGAGGAAGATGAAACTGGCGGCCGCGCGGCGTCCTCTGGGCTGGTAGATGGGGACGGCGAAGCCTGCTTCGGGCAGTTCGATCCCGGGCGCGGTGGCGACGAGGTTCTCCGCGACGCCTGCGCTGAGAGCCTCGTCCGTCGCGGAATTCGGATTTGTGCCGCTTCCACCCATACAGCCACCCCCCCGTACTTAAGTCCTAAAGTACGTCTTACAAAGGACTTAGGTCCAACAAAAAGTATATACCATCTGCGAAGTACCCCGTTCCACAGGGTCAATGCAAAGGGCCAAACAAAGAACGTAGCGAGATTGATTTTGCTTTGTCTCGATGGGATCCAGGGCCAGGCATCCAGCCGCGCGCCTCGATTCCTACAGTGTTAATTATACAGGCGGTGTCAAGGGGCTCGCGCGGTTTTTGCAGGGCAATCGCATTTGAAAATCCTTAAGGGCAAAGAGGCTTGATTCCTGAGCTGTGAGCTTGAAAGCTGTGAGCTAACAGCTCAAATGAGATTGCCCTGCGCGGTTTTTGGGGTGAGTTTGTTGCCGTGAGTGGGAACTGCCCGGGGTTAAACCCCCACGTTTTCCGGTTGCCGACGAGTGCGAAGGTTGATCAGGAAAGGCAAATACGGGGAGATGATTATGGCCTTAGCTCCGGCAACAGCGTACGGTGCGGGCGTCACGAAACGGAAATGTCGTAGACGATCGACCAACAGCGATATGCCGGACCTTCAGTCCTCGGATTTGCGGCCATTGGCACCTGGGGCTGCGCCCCAGGCTGGTATATGCCGGGCCTTCGGCCCTGAAGACGCACCCACCGGATTTACCTGAGCTAAGGCCATACTCACCTACGGAGATTCTGACTCTGCGAGTCAGAATGACGGGAGGTGGTCGGTTCGAACGACGGGAGATGGTCTGTTCGACGTCAGGGTTCATGGTCAGCAGCCAGCTATCAGCTATCAGCTGTGAGCCGTGAGCTGTGAACAGGGGTCAGAAGCGGAAGAGGTAGGAGGCTTTGAGGAAGATCTGGCGGCCGTCGTTGAGGTATTGCGGTGGGCGAGGCGGCGTGGTGGTGGGGTCGCATTGGCCGGTGGGCGTTCGGGCGCAGAGGGCGCGGTTGAGATTCTGCAGATTGTTGTTGTAGCCGATGTAGACGGCCGTTCCCGGATGCGGCAGCCAGGTGAGCAGCGCCTGGGTGCCAATCTGCTTGGTGCGCCGCAGCGACGTTTCCGCTGGATTGGCGAGGGTGGAGTCGTATTCGACGATGACGCGGGCGGAGATGGACCGGGTGAACTGGTAGTTGATCTTGGTGCGGAAGGTCTGGCTCTCGTAGACCAGCGCGCGGCTGGCGACGGAGTGGTCGCGATCGAGCAGGTAGGTGTTGTCGAAGGTGAGTTGATGGATGGGGATCACGGAGAAGAGTGCCCGAATGCTGAACTGGTTCATCAGCGAAGGCGGCGCGCCCGCGACGGGGTTGTAGTTCACGTTGCCGCCGCGCGTTGCCTGCAGGTTGAAGTTGAGCTGCGGGAGAGGAGAGCCGCGGAAGACGAAGGTGCCGTAGTTCTCGGTGAAGTTGCGGTTGTGAGTGAGGAGATAGCCATTCTGTGGGCCCAGCGTGTCGGAATTCTGGCCAATGACGGGCGCGATAACGATCTTGCCGGGCAGCAGCCAGTAGGGGTCAAAGGACGAGTAGTGATAGACGCGGTTGCCCTGGTGATCCCACGCGACCTGCTGGTTGGTTTCCAGGCCGAAGGTCTGGAGGATGCGGCTCTTTGGGTACCAGGAGTACTCGGAGTGGGTCTGGTTGCTGCGGATGTTGCTGGTTTGCAGGAAGCCGGTCTGGCTCTGGAAATTGGTACTGATGTCCTGGGTGGTGTTGTCGAGGGTGAAGGAGTGTCCGTTGCGCGCGAACTCGAGGTAGCTTGCCGGACCGGCGGAGTAGGTGGGCCGGGGACCACTGTCGACGGTGCCGCGGGTGGAGCTTTCGACTATCTGGCCGTAGGCGTTCCAGTGCTCGGTCACGCGGGCGGTGAAGTCGATGCCGCCGATGCGGTTCCAGCCGCGGCCGAACTCCTCGTCGGTGTAGATGACGCCGATGCTTGATCCTTTGCCGAGGTCCTGGGAGACGCGGCCGACGGCGAAGGTGGCGCGGTGCTGGTAGATGGGATCGCCGGGGCCGACGGTGCGTCCGGGCTGGCGGTCGTCGATGAGCAGGAGGCCGATGTTGGTGTGGGCGATCTTTCCGGTGGCTCGCCCGCCGAATTCGGGACGGATAATGTTGCGGGTGTAGAGCAACGTCATTGGCGTCGAGAAGTAGTTCGCGTTTTCGAGGAAGAAGGGGCGGAGTTCGGGGAAGTAGACGTGGTAGCGCTGATTGACGGTGAACTGGGGCTGGTCGGATTCGACGGTCGAGAAGTCCGGGTTGACGGTGGCGTCGAAGACGATCGAGTCCTTGAGGATGGCCTTGGCTTCGCCGCCGGCGGTGCCTTCGAAGTGGCGCGAGCTGAAGTAGGGATTCTGCGGATCGAGGCTGAAGAGGGTGCGCTCGTTCTGGCCGATGACGTAGGGGTTGAGCTGGACGTTGCGCGAGCCGGTCGAGCCCTCGATGCCGTGCAGCGTGCCTTCCTGGCTGAGCGTGCCGGAGACGCTGGTGGCAATACGCGGCCAGTAGTCGGTCTCGCTGTTGCGCGGCAGGTTCCGCATGAAGACGACTCCCCAGTCCGAACTGGTTCGCCGGGAGCGTATGCTGCGAAACGGGATAGCGAGGAGGGCGAGCCATCCGTCCGGAGTGACGCGGCCCTCGGAGTCCCACACCTGGTCGTAGCTGTAGTCGGTGTTGAGGCTGTCGGTCCAGGCTGCGTCGGCCTGAACGCCGGCGGGGTTGACGGTGAAGAGGATGCCGCGGCGGCGGTCCTGGAAAGGATCGAAGAGGACGGAGACGTTGTCATCGTTGAGCACGTTTTCGCGGCGGGAGAGATGGCCGCGAATGGCGGCGGCGCGGTGATCGTGGCAGGCGAAGACGATGTAGAGCGCAGTGCGGGTGTGGGCGAGCCAGACTTCGGTGTCTTCGGTTGCGGGCTTTCCGTCGGCGGGTTGGTTCTGGATGAATCCAGTGATGTGGGCAAGCTGAGCTTCGAGGCCGGGACGGGGTTGCATTCCTTCGAAGTCGGAGAGGCGGAGAGGTTCGGTGATGAGGGGGACCTTGGCGTCGCTGGGCGGCTGGGATTTGGGCGGCTCGGGTGCGTGGGCGGGTTGCGGGTTCGCCTGCGCGGACGAAGGCTGTGGGGCGGTGATCGCCAGGCCCAACATCAAAGCGATGCGCCGAAATCTCATACTGGTAAGGTACGCATAACTTCCTTCTGACGTTCTGCGGAAATTTCGGATAGCGGAAGCGGGGAAGAAGTACCGGGAGTTCGAAGCCTTTCGATATGCTCGACGTCTGTAGCCTTGAGGGAGATGCCTCCATGAGAATCAGTACGGTGGGATGTTGTGTTGTGGCATACATGGCCTTGATTATGCCCGCTGTAGGGCAGAGCGCAGATGGACCTGGGCGGATCACGATGAACGTCCGCGAGCCTTCGGAGGTGACCGTGGCGCGGCAGGCTCAACTGGCGCTCGACGGGGTGTGCGCCGCGGATGGCCCGGGTGCGGCGGTGTTGATTGCGAAGGGCGACCGTGTGATCTTTCGCGGGGCACGGGGGCGGGCGGAGATTGAGCTGGGAGTGCCACTCTCCGCGGACAACGTGTTTCGCATTGCGTCGGTGACAAAGATGTTTACAGCGGCCATGATCCTGAAGCTGGCGGAGGCTGGAAAGCTTTCAGTCGACGATTCCCTGGCGGCGTATCTTTCGGATTTTCCGAATGCTGGGAGCATCACGATTCGCGAGCTGTTGAATCACACGTCCGGGGTATCCGACGTGGTGAAGGATCCGCAGCCGGGCTTTTCGCGACGGGATGTGAATGTTAATACTTTGGTCGCGGAGATACAAAAGCGGCCGCTCGATTTCGCGCCGGGAACGCGGATGGCATATTCGAACGCAGGCTTCATTCTGCTGGGCGCGGTGATTGAGAAGGTAACGGGTGAGCCCTGGCAGGTTGCGATCGAGAAGGAGATTCTTGGACCGCTTGGACTGAGGCACACGCAATATGGCGCGAGTTCGCCGCTGATTCCAGGACGTGCCGCCGGCTACTCGACGGAGAGCCGCACCGGTATCGTCAAGAATGCCTCCTTTATCAGCATTACCACTCCCGCCTCGGCTGGCGCGCTGGTGTCTACGGTCGACGACCTGCGGCTCTGGATGCGCGATCTGATCAGCGGGCAAGTGGTCGGCAAGAGGAGCTTTGAGCAGATGATGACGCCGGGACCCGACCTGCCCGGCACGCGCGCCGCGTCTCGTTATGGGCTTGGCATGTATGTCTGGAAGGTGCGCGGAACGAGGATGATCGGGCACACGGGCCAGATTGACGGCTTCGCGTCGGCAGTTGGGTATCTGCCCGAGCGCGACATCACAGTAGTAGTGCTGGCCAACGATGACAATTTCGACGCACAGACGATGGGCCGGCGAATGGCGGCGATTGCGCTGGGAGAGCCCTATACGGACCTGGTTCCGGTCCGTGCGGCCGAGGGCGAGTTGCTGTCGCTGGCGGGCACGTATCAGTGGGACGAAAATACGATTGAGACGCTGAGCGTGAAAGATGGCAGGCTGTATGCGCAGCGCGGCAACCGGAACGTGATTCCACTGCAGATGACCGCGCAGAGCGAGCTTCACTTTGCGCCGGACGAGTTGAGTTACTTTGTTCCAGTCCGCGATGTGGCGGGAGCGGTGATTGGACTCGATTACTTTGAAGGCGGGGACCCGCCAGCGAAACGGTTGCCGCGGAAGTAAGGAGTGGATACGGAGCGGATGTGGAGCGGCTGGAAGGCGTCTTAGTTGGATGGATCCTTCCATCCGGTCTCCACTGTCTTGCCGCAGGTGGTGCAGCCGCCGCCTTCGTAGGCGCGCTTGTGCTGGGCCGCTTGCGTAGCCGCTGCGGTCGGCTTGACATCGCAGGCCGAAGAGCTGCCGGGCTTAAACTTGTAGCCCTTCTGGGTCAGGTACGCCTGAAAATCATCGAGAACCGTTTGCGGTAAGACGGCAGGAACCATCCATGTTCCACCGATGTAGGCGCCCGGGGCATTCGGCGGGTGCGGTGAACGGCCCGGCTTGGCTCCGATTTCGAAGACGCCCGTGTAATAGGTGTCGACGCCTCCATCTTGTAAGGTTGAGCAGGAGATAAAGAACGTTGCCGCCGCGGTTTGCGCTGCTGCCGCTTGCGCTGCTGTCGCCACCTGCGCCATCGCTGCGTTTCCTCCCGCGGCTTCGGCGGACCTGTCGGTGAAATCCACCGCGACGACGTGCTGGAACAGCTTAGTCCCGATTTGCGCACTTTGGTGTGCCATCGTCTGCATTGCCGGGCTTTGTGCTCCGCACCTGGGGCTGAGGTCTGCGGTCGGATTGAGATCGTGAACGTAGTGGTCCCGGATATACACCTTATAGGCCATGCTGACAGGGGCCGGGTCCCAGTCTGCCTGGAATACCGGGCTGAGATACCGTGTCGCAATTTGGTAGTTGAAAGGTTGCGGCGCCACGATGGTTGTGCCTCCAGCGACATCCAGCATGCAGAAATACGTCGCCAGGCGGTGTTGTGAGAGATCGATGCCGCCCGGTCCCTGCGCGATCGGATTGAAGCCGCGCTGTCCTTGCGTGAGCGGCGGCTGTCCAGGTCTCCACCCGGTGTCGATCGGCTTCAACTGAGCGGCAAAGCCGGCGAGTTGCTTTTGCGCATTCCCGACGTCGGCGGTGGTGAACATCGGCAGGCACTTGACCCCCATCGAATACTGATAGGTGGCCTTCAGATAGCTGGCGAATCCGAGCGCGGAGTCCATGTAGCGGTCGGCAGGGGCCTCGAAGGCGGCGCTCAAATACAGCGAGTTGATGTTTGAGTAGCAAACCACCAGGCTAGTGATGCCGCCTGAAGCACTGGTGCTGGACGTGGTCGCAGCGCTGGATGCCGGAGTCGGCGCGGGCGCGGCGGAGGCTGCCATGGGCTGCGCGGAGGGTGCGGCGGACGGAGCGGGAGATGCGCCGAGGACGAAGGTAAGCGTGGTGCCGGTGGGCAGCGAGACGTGCTGGCCGGTGGCGGCGGCTGCGACGCTTGCGGGTGCGCTGACGTGGTGACCGAAGCCTCCGAGCACGGAGCTGACCGCGCTGGCGGCCTTGTCCTGCGCGTATTGCGCGGCGGCGGAGACTGTCGCGGAGTTGCTGGTGACCGCGACGGGCTGGCCGTTGATGGTGATGGACGAAAGCTGCGCCGTATAGCCCGATCCGGTGCTGGTCAGCGTGACAGTAGCGGCGGCGCCCTGCGCAATTGTTACACCGTTGCCGGCGTCGACCGCCTTGGTGACGGAGGCGCGGTACTGCTTGCCTGCGGGATCGCTGCCGGAGTTTACGGTATCGATCATCTTGACGGAGACGCTGGTGCCTGCGGCTGGCGCCTGCGCGTGCAGTGCTGGGGAGGCGAGGAGGAAGATCGAGAGGAACAGGGGCCCGGAGTACGCTGAGGCGTTCATTCGGCGCATGGCTTTCGTCTCCGTTGGAACGATCGGGATGGACGGCGATTTCGGGGAGGGACTTATCCTACGCCCAACCTGGGGCGAATGCGATGAATACGTTTGAATCGTGGGAATGTTTCGCGGAAAGGGAGGAATCGGATGGGTGACTGCGCCGGACCCTTTGACAAGCCGCGACCCCACCA
>DASWCA010000600.1:0-9068 GCA_036390355.1 Acidobacteriaceae bacterium | reverse complement strand
TCAGGAATCCCGTTGGCAATACTAGCCCAGCTCTTTCCGCCGTCATGCGTGGCATAAATGTAAGGCTTGTTGTCGGCGAGTCGATGCCGATCGACGGACGCATAGGCAGTGTTCAAGTCGAAGTGCCCGGCTTCAATCTGCGAGACCTTGCTCCACGCAGTCATCGCTGGCGGCGTGACGTTGCTCCAGCTCTTGCCATCGTCGCGGGTGACTTGGATCAGCCCATCATCCGTTCCCACCCAGACCGTGCTCGCGCTGAGTGGCGATGGTCCAATGCTGTAGACGACACCAAAGCGGTCGGTCATCACCTCGTCGATATCTTTCGCCGTAACCGGATCGACACCGGACGGAAGATCGGGGTGGACGCGCGTCAGGTCTGGGCTGATCTTCTCCCAGGTGCGGCCGCGGTCGCGCGTGCGGAAGACGAACTGATTCGCATAGTAGAGCGCTTCGTCAACGGTTGAGAACACTTGCGGAAGCGTCCACGTCTTGCGGTCGGGATCGCCGGGATCGGACGCCGGCAGTTGGCCCCCGAGCGAAGCAGGAATATTGCGCGCCTGATCGCATCGCCCGGCGCCGGCGCCATAGAGAATGTTGCCGTCCTTAGGATCGGGAAGCACGACGCCGCTCTCACCGGCAAGACAAGTCGGCTCCCAGTTGCGAAAGGAGAGTACACCCATGCGCGACCAGGTACTCACGCCGACTCCGCCGGAATCCTGCTGCGGGCCGTAGAGCCAATATGGAAAGCGATTGTCCGCGGCAACATGATAGATCTGCGCGGTGGGCTGGTTGTACCAGGTGCTCCACGTCTTCGACCCATCGAGCGAGACGACGGTACCCTGATCGCTTGAGAGCACCATGCGCTTCGGATCAGTCGGGTTGACCCAGATCTGGTGGTAGTCGTCGCCGCCAGGAGCGCCCTTGACGGGCGTCCAGGTTTTGCCGGCATCCGTGGTGAGGTACGTCGCAGTGTTGATGTCGTACGCGCTGTCGGGATTCGCGGGATCGACCGTGATCTGTCCGAAGTACCAGCCCCGTCCCCAGAGCCTGATTTCAGAGTTGACCAGCTTCCAACTCGCTCCGGCATCGTCGGAGAGATAGATTCCGCCCTTGGCATTTGTGTTCGGCGTTGCCAGGCCTGACGCGCTTGGGCGCGGAGCGACAGATGTCCCGGGATCGTCGACAACCGCCCACAGCCGCTTCGGATTGCTCGGCGAAACCGCGATACCGATCTTGCCCACGAAGTCGTCCGTCGGCAGGCCGCCGGTCAGTTGCTTCCAGCTATCGCCGCCGTCAGTCGACTTATACAGGCCGCCGCCGGGCATATACGACGGTGCATACACCGACCATGGCGGCCGCCGCGTCGCCCATAGCGAAGCGTAGACCACGCGAGGATTCTTCGGATCGAGTGCGACATCGATCGCGCCAACATTGTTCGGATCGGAGGTCTTGAAGAGGACCTTCTTCCAGTGAGCGCCGCCGTCGGTCGAGCGATAGAGGCCGCGCTCCGGGTTGGGATCGTACGTATGGCCGAGCACGGCGACATAGACACGGTTGGGGTCTTTGGGATCGATAGCAACCCGGCCGATGTGCGCAGAATCTTCAAGCCCAATGTGGCTCCACGTCTTGCCTTCATCGGTTGACTTGTACATGCCGATCCCGTACGAGTGCTGGCTGCGAATATCAGGCTCGCCGGTACCCACATAGATGACGCCGGGGTTCGACGGCGCAACTGCAATAGCCCCAACGGAGCCAATCGGGATGCCTTCGTCCGCGATCGGGAACCAGGTTCGCCCAGCGTTCACTGTCTTCCAGACTCCGCCGCCCACCGACCCGAAATAGAACGTGCTCGGCTGGCTCGCAACGCCCGCGACCGCGTAGGAACGGCCTCCGCGCATCGGTCCAATGTCGCGCCAGTGCAGACCTGAAAGCAATGCCGCTGGATACTCACCGCCTCCAGACTCCTGCTGCGCCGCGACCGGACGACCGAATGCAACGGCCAGACACATCAACGCAAAAAGAGCGAAGTGTCTACGTGGAAAGCCCATGATGTGTGCTCCTGGATGGTTCCGTGCGGAAGAAGTATGAGAAGCGATGCAGTTCGGGGAGACCGGTGTGGTTCTACAAAAGAATACATCCCAGCAGGCAATCTCTTGCCTGTCCCGGACGAAAGCGAATCACAGAGAACACAGAGAAAGAGAGAGAGCACAGAGAGGACTTCACAAAGAAAATGGCCCTCTGTGTTCTCTCTTCTGCTCTGTGTTCTCTGTGATTCGCTTTTTGATCGCTGCTGTCATAGCTAGAAGATGATCTTCCCGGCAAACTGAACATTGAACGGCTCGCCCGGCCCGATACCCGGCGCGCCGCCGCTGTTCCGAGTGCTGCTGCTGCGTCCAAAGCTCGCCGAAGCAATCGAAGAAGTCGGGTTGGAGAGGTTGGTGCGGTTGAAGATGTTGAACATCTCCGCGCGCAGTTGCAGTCTGATCCCCTCCCGGATCAACGTGTTCTTCACCAGCGATGCATCCACCGTCGCGAAACCAGGTCCGCGGAACGCGTTTCGCGAACTCGTGCCGAAAGAGCCGGCAGACGGGCTGGTGAACGCTGCAAGGTTGTAAATCTGCGCGTACGGAGTGCCGCTCGCCGGATAGACGAGCGATGTGCCCGTCGAGGTCCGCTTCGCCACGCCGGGAACGACGTTCACGCGGTCCTGGCCTTCGCCCGTTCCGCTGATGTCCGAGCCCACCTTGATGGAGAACGGAGTCCCGGTGTAAGCCGTGATGAAGGTGTTGCCCTGCCAACCTTTGGTCAGCAACGGAAAGCTGTGACCAATCTGCGGCGCCTCATACACGATATAGCCGTTGAAGGTGTGGCGCACGTCGAAGTCCGAGTTGCCATAATCGCCGGCCAGGTTCGCCGAGTCCTGCGGAGCCAGGCCGCGCGTGCTGGAGATAACGTCCAGCGCATGACCGTATGTGTAGGAACCCTGCGCGGTCAAACCATGGAACCCGCTGGTGCGGATCATCGCCTGCAGCGAGTGATAGTTCGACGTGCCCTCGCTCTGAATCTCATTCAGCGCGCCGATCGTAGCGTAGTTCGCGACCGCCTTGCTCAGGTAGATCGGCCGGCGTGTTACCTCCGAGCTCGACGCGTTGCTCGTTCCCGGGCGCGCCTGGTTGATGTCGCTCAGGTCGAACAGCCGGCGCCCAAGCGAGCCCACGTAGGCCAACGTCGCAATCGTGCTCCGGCTCACCTGAAACTCCGTGTTGAAGTTAAAGTTCTGGATATACGCCGTGCGGAAATTTGGGCTGATAGAAGCCAAACCGAAGATTGAGGGTAAACCCGTGCTACCGTCGAACGGATTGACGCCCGTCTGCCACTTATAGAACGACGGGCTCACGTTGCGCACAGGCGTCGGCCCCGTGTTGTTGGCCTGCGTACCGACCCCACCGCCATTGCCTGGACGGTTGTCGAAAAACCCGTTGAAGTTCGGCGCGTCGAAGTAGATGCCGTAGGTTCCGCGGACCACAACCTTGCTCGCAACCTGTTCCGAGAATCCGAAGCGTGGCGAAACATTGGAGTGGTTGCCCGGATACACCGTCGGCTGGCCTTGCCCATTCGACAGCACCAGCCCGTAACCGTCCGCACCGGCAGCGCCCGGACGATACGTTGAGAGCACGCCGTCGGAGGTAAACGGTGCGTTGTACTCATAGCGCAAACCGTAGTTCAGAGTCAGCGTCGGAGTCACACTGAACTGATCCTGCGCAAACAGCGCGAACGTGGTCTGGTAGATCGAGCGGCGCAGGTAGCCCTGCGTAAAGCTTGAGGACGAGACGAAGCCGGCAAGGTAATCGGCCATGCCCTTGATATCGGAGGTTACGGTCGTGTCGTTGTCGTATCGCGTCGCGCCAGCAGGTAGCAAAGCCTGGATCCCCGCGTTCGCCGTGGCCTGGCCGTTGAAGCCGAAGGTGCCTCTCACATTGCGCTGGTACTGCAGGTCCATGTAGTTCCGGCGGAATTCACCGCCGAACCGGAACTGGTGCTTGCCCGACACCCAGGTTGCTACGTCGGTGATGTGCCCGGTGTAGTCTTTGCGTCCCAGCGGCTGCGTCTGGCCCGTGGTGTCGATCCCCGAGATACTGATCGTCGGCGCGCCGAAAAGTGACGGATTGACCACGCCCGTGTTCAGGCCCAGTGCGGGCATGTTGTAGCTGTGATTGGCATCGTTGAACGTCTGGTTGAAGATGCCGACCGCGGCCAGAGCCTGGTTCGACACGTGATCCGAGATGGCCCAGTTATGCGTCAGCGACAAATTCTGAGTGATGTCCGGAGCCACTTCGTAGTACTCGTACACGTTGGTGCCGACCGTTTCATACTGTCGCCCCGTACCCACAAACGCCTGCAGACGAAGCGTCTGGCGCGGGGTAAGGTTGTACGACACGTTGCCAATCGCGTTATCGCTATAACCCTTCTGCGGACGCGGATCGAAGAAGTTGCCCAAAGCCGGGGGCCCCGCGGGTTTGTTGCCCTCAGGCCAGATCGAAAGCACGCTGAGCGACAGCGGATTGACGGGGATGCCATGCCTCGCCAGCAACGCCGTGCCGGCCTGGACGTATGCCGTTGTGGGCTCGGTCGATGCGACGCTGCCGATGGTGAACATCTGGCGCTCGTAGTTCACGAAGAAGAACGCCTTGTCCCTGATGATCGGGCCGCCCAGCGAGCCGCCAAACTGCTGGTTGCGCAATGTGGCCTTGCGCTGCGTCGCCGTCAGGAAAGGCGAGCGCGCCGCGAAGAACTCGTTCCGGTTGAAGTAGTAGGCCGATCCATGCGGACTGTTTGTGCCCGTCTTGATCGCCAGCGAAATCAGTCCGCCGCCGTTACGGCCAGCCTCGGCGTTCGACTGCGACTGCACTGTGAACTGATCGATCGCGTCGATCGGAATCGTAACGCCGGCAATCGAGCCGACACCGCCCTGGTTCGCTGCCGCGCCGTTCTGCCAGATGTCGTTATTATCCGCGCCGTCAATCTGCCAGTTGTTCTGGTTGACGCGCGTTCCGTTCAGCGATCCAGCGCCGTTGTAACCCGGAACAATCTTTACCAACTGTGTGAAGTCACGGCCATTAAGCGGGATATTCTGGACCGCCGCGTCGTTCACGACGGAATTATTCGTGGTCGATTCCGTGTCCAGGGTAACAGCATCGGCGCTCACTTCAATCCGCTCCGAGGTGCTCGCGACCGAGAGCTTCACAGCCAGCGAGTAAACTTGTCCCGGACGAACCACGATGTCGGAGATTTTGCTCTCCGCAAACCCGGGAAACGCGACCCTCAACGAATACGAACCCAGCGGCAGATCCTGAAATGAGTAATCGCCGGAACCGGTTGATTCGGATTCCCGAGTCAGCCCCGTATCGGTGCCCACCAGGGTGAGTTTCGCATGCGCCAGCACACCACCCTGCGTATCCGTTACCGTTCCCGAGATGCCGCCGCGAAAGGTCTGCGCCATCAAGCCATGCGCCGCTACGACTGCGAGCAATAGGACCAATATTCGTGAGACCTTCGACGTTGTCTGCATGCATTCCCCTTGGTTCTGTTTGAAATTCAATTCCGTTGGGTGGAGTCGCAGTTAGGAGACACAACGACCGTCGCGCTCGGTTCGAGCACGTGATGAACGCTTGCCTTGAAATTGCCGTCTATGCCAAAGCCGAAATTAAAAGTCGGTCAGGCGTATACCCACCCCAGTCAAGAGGCAGAGCATTCACCTACAACAAGAAAGAGAATTTGCCGATCACTTTGATGATGCCGCATGCGGTGAATAATTGCAACCAGAATTGAGCGAATATTCATCTCAGGCTAAAGCCCTGTTAAAGTAAGTTGTTCGGCGTTCGGCACATCATCAACGTCCTCGAAAGCCCACGCCACGCAACCGGTAACGCAACAGGGTCGCTGCGACACAGATAATCAAACATGCTTCAACAAAAACTTTGCCGCCATCCAGCAGATCAGGATGACCATCCTTCAACAGCGGGTCTGTAAGAATGCTGTGCACGAAGATCAGCACTGCCGCTGGAAAAACAAGATAGTGCAGGCTCCGCCAAACCGGACGCCCGATGCGGCTGCGCAGCAGCGAGCTGAGGAAGACAAGCAGAAGCAGGTAGAGCGCAATGGCTCCGGTGAGGTTGACCTTTGGCTGCAGCGGCGAGTGCATCGGCCACAAGATATCCACGACGCGAAACCGCGGACTGGATACAAACAGCAGAACCGCAGGATGTGTCAGTGTCAACGCGACGGCGGTGTATGCAGTCCATTGGTGCAACGCGAAAAGGTTGATGCGGCGATGCGGCCACAAGCGCACTGGACTATATCGCAACGAGATCAGCAGTCCGATCAACAGGTTGATCGCCGCCGCTCCGGCTGCGCCGAGACCCAGATACGAACAGAGATCGAGAACCGACATGAACCTCCGCGACGGATACGCCGATACGGGCGAACCGTACTCGACAGTTTAGCCAACTACGTGCTTGACTCGGCAATCGGCGGGCGCAGTGCAGTCGCAATAACAGCCGCCAGCAGAAAGCCTGCCGAAGTCAGGCAGAGCGCATAACTGAGCCCCGAGTGTTCCGAGACACTGCCAATAAGGTATGGCGCCCCGGCACTGACAAATCGTCCAACGTTGTAGACAAATCCCATGGCGGAGCTTCGCAACGACGCGGGAAAAAGTTCGCTGGTAATGACACTGAAGCCGCTGAAGCACCCGGTTCCAAAGAAGCCGACCAGCGGCCCGATCAGCAGCAGCGCATTCGGGTTACGCACCAGTGCAAACAGCGGCACCATCATCGCCGCAATCACCAGATAGCCAATATAGGTGTACTTCCGGCTGAAGCTGTCGGCGATATATCCAAACGAAACATAGCCCAGAAATGTCCCCGCCTGCATCACGATCGTCCATTCTGAAGTACCGATAACGCTGAGCCCCCGGCCGCCTTCCGCAACCGGCATGGACAGAAATCGAGGCACCCATGTAAACAGTCCCCACCACGCAAACAGCGTCGCCGCGTTCATCGTGGAACACACAAGCATGCTTCGCCCGAACACTCCACGAAAGAGGTGCCCGAACCCCGGTCGCGATGCCTTCTCCCGTTGCCAGGCTTCGGGCTCATGCAGGCCGCGCCGAATCCAGAAGGCAATCAAAGCCGGAGCGATGCCGGCAAAGAAAACCGCACGCCATCCGAACCGGGGCATCACCAATGCAACGATCGCCGCGCCCAGCGCATAGCCAATCGCCCACGAGCTTTGCACCAGAGCAAGCGCTTTCCCGCGGTGCCGCGCCGGCCATGTTTCCGCGACCAGGGCAGCGCCCGAGGCCCACTCCCCGCCCATGCCCAGTCCCAGCAGCGCGCGGCAAACCATGAACTGCGCAGCCGTATGCGTGAGTCCGCAAAGCGCAGTCCCGACAGAGTACATAAGCATGCTGATCGTAAGCGCCCGAACCCGGCCGTACCGGTCCGCAAACACACCGAAGCCTATGCCTCCTACAGCCGCGAAAATCAGCGTGACCGACATCATCGCCCCGCTCAACGCCGCCGACAGATGCATCTCGCGCTGCACCTGCCCCAGCACCAGCGCGTACAGCATCACGTCCATGCTGTCGAGCATCCATCCCAAAGAAGCCGCCAGCAGGGTGCGCCTTTGGTCGCGAGAGGATTCGGCCAGCCAACCGTAGATGCCGTTCAAATCAGCTCCGTCTGGTATACAGTTCGAGGATGCGGCAGCTCTTCACATTTACCGTGATATTACGATACGAGAGTGAACCGATTTGCGCGTAGCGATCGACACCGGCGGCACGTTTACGGACTGTGTCTATATTGCAGACGGGCAGCTCAATGTCCTCAAGGTCTTTTCCACGCCCGCCGATCCTTCGCAAGCGGTCCTCGACGCACTAGCGCAGATTGGCGCGGGCAAGGCTCTCGATGTAAGGCACGGCACCACGGTCGGCGCCAACACCATGTTGGAGCGGACGGGCGCGCGCGTCGCCTTCGTCACGACCGCCGGCTTCGAGGACACCATCGCCATCGGACGCCAGACCCGAAGCAGGCTCTACGACTGGTTCGCTCCATCGCCGGTCTGCCTCGTGCCGCGCGAGCTGCGCTTCGGCGTTCCGGAGCGCGTGAGCCCAAAGGGCGAAATCCTTCGCGCTCCCACGGAAGAAGAACTGCAAGCGCTGGCGAATGCAGTGCGCGCCAGCGCAGCAGAGGCAGTAGCAATTTCGCTGTTGTTTTCCTTCGCCAACCCCGAAACAGAGCTGCGCGTTGAGAAGGCTCTCCGCGATCTTGGAATTCCCATCTCTACCTCGCACCGAATTCTTCCGGAGTTCCGGGAATTCGAGCGTGCATCGACAATCGTCGTCAACGCGTACCTCGCGCCAAAGATGCAGAGCTACTTGACTCAGTTGGAGCAGCGAGTCGCCGCGCAGCATGCCAGCGGCCGCGTAGACGTAATGCAGTCCTCGGGCGGCATTATCCCTGCGCGCCTCGCCGCGCAGGAGCCCGTCCGAACCGTCTTGTCCGGCCCCGCGGGCGGAGTCATCGGCGCCTGCCAGGTCGCCCGCTGGGCAGGCCTCGATCGCATCGTCGGATTCGACATGGGAGGCACGTCAACCGATGTCTTCCTGGCCAATGCATCCACCGACGGCGCGCAGCGGACGAGCGAGTCGATAGTCGCGGGCGTTCCGGTAAGTATTCCCATGCTGGACATTCACACCGCGGGCGCGGGCGGCGGATCGATTGCGCGTTTCGATGCAGGCGGCATGCTGCGCGTAGGACCTGAATCCGCAGGATCGGAGCCCGGCCCGATCTGCTTCGGACGCGGGACCATGCCGACCGTTACCGACGCCAACCTCATCCTCGGAAGGCTCGATGCGGAGAGCTTCCTCGGCGGAGGCGTGCATCTCGACCAACAACGCACTGAGCAGATCATGCACGCGCAGAAAGGCCCGCTCGCGACAATCGTCGAATTCGCCGCCGGCATTCTCCGCGTCGTGGAAACGCAGATGGAGAAGGCCATCCGCGTGATCT
>DASWCA010000599.1:0-2857 GCA_036390355.1 Acidobacteriaceae bacterium | reverse complement strand
CCGGCCTCGACATGCAATCCCGCTACAAAGAAACTTCCCTCGCGGGACTCGCCCTCAACATCATCGAGTGTTGACCTCGAACAATGCGTCCGTCGAAAGCAGGTGCTTGAAATAAGCCTCCACTTCGGATCGAGTCTGTCTTTACCGCTCCACCGCCAACGCCACCGAATTCCCCCCACCCAGACAAAGCGCCGCCACACCCTTGTGGACATCCCGCCGCATCATCTCGTAGATCAGAGTCACGAGCACACGCGCCCCACTCGCCCCAATCGGATGCCCTATCGCAACAGCTCCTCCATTCACATTCACCTTCGCGGCGTCCAGCCCCAACTCCTTCATCACCCCCAGCGCCTGCACGCTGAATGCCTCGTTCAACTCATACAGATCCACCTCGTCCCGTTTCCACCCAGCCCGCTTCAGCACCAACTGAACCCCGGTCACCGGAGCCAGCATCACCCACTTCGGCGCGACACCGCTCGTAGCCTGCGCCTTGATCGTCACCAGCGGACTCAATCCAAGCTCCTTTGCCCGAGCAGCTGACATCACTACCACCGCAGCCGCAGCATCATTCACACCTGGAGCGTTCCCCGCCGTCACTGTCCCATCCTTCTTGAACGCCGGCTTCAGCGCGGCAAGCGCCTCAATCGAAGCATCGTCCCGCACACTCTCATCGCGGCTCACCACCGTCACCGCGCCCTTCTTCCCCGGCACGCTCACCGGCACCACCTCCGAGTCGAAGCGCCCTTCCCTCCACGCCGCGCTGGCCTTCCGATGCGATGCCAGCGCATAGGCATCCTGCTCCTCCCGCGTAATCGAATGCTTCTCCGCAACGTTCTCCCCCGTGATGCCCATGTGGTAGTCCTCACACGCACACCACAGCCCATCCTTCACCATCGAATCCACCACCACCGAGTCGCCCATGCGAAGCCCCTTCCGCCCCTGTGGCAGCAGATAAGGCGCATTCGTCATCGACTCCATTCCCCCGGCGACAACAATCTCCGCATCCCCCGCCATCACCGCCTGCGCGGCCAGCGCCACCGCCTTCAGCCCCGACCCGCATACCATATTGATCGTCATCGCCGAAACCGTATCCGGCAAACCACCCTGCAACGCCGCCTGCCGAGCGGGATTCTGCCCCAGCCCAGCCGGCAACACGCAACCCATCAGGCACTCATCCACACTCGCCGCACGGATCCCCGCCCGCCTCACGGCCTCACGAACCGCAACCGCACCCAGCTGAACCGCCGTCATCTCCGCGAACGCCCCTTGAAACTTACCCACCGGCGTCCGAACCGCAGCAACAATCGCAACATCCTTCATCGAAAGAAACACCTCGATGAAAACTCTACTCCTCTAGTCCGCCTTCACACTAGCCGGCGTAGCGCCCGCGGGCACAATGTCATACTGCGGCTCCGGCATGCCCATCAAATACTTGTCGAACCAGTTGACGATATTCTCCAGCCTTTCCACACGATGCCAGGGCTGCCCACTCCGCGAAAGCTCATGGCTCTCCCCCGGAAACCGCACCATCACCGTATCGATGTGCCGGTACTTCAGCGCGCGGAAAAAATCTTCGCCGCCACCGGTCGGCGGCGTCCGGTAGTCCGCCTCCCCCAGAATGAACAGCATCGGAGTCTGTACCTTCGTGATGTAGGTGATTGGCGAGTACTTTTTGAACTCCTCCACCTTGTCGAACGGCGCGCCTTCAAACCACGTCGGTTGAAACAACGTAAAGTCCGCCGTGTACCACCAGTTCGACCAGTCGGTGATGTCCCGCTGCGACACCGCCGCCTTGAACCGTGCCGTCTGCGTCACCGTCCAGTCCGTCAGCAACCCGCCGCCGCTCCCGCCGGTCACTCCCATCTTCGCCGGATCAACATACCCCAGCTTCACCACCGCGTCGACGCAATCCATCAAGTCGTGAAAGTCGTCACCCGGATAGTTATGCTGAATCACATTGGCAAACTGCTGCCCGTACGTCGTCGACCCACGCGGATTCGGATACACCACCACATACCCCTTCGCCGCCAACCACTGCATCTCGTGGTCGAACACCCATCCATAAGCCGAGTGCGGCCCCCCATGAATATTTAGGATCAGCGGATACTTCTTCGTCTTGTCCCCGCTCGTCTGATGAAAATCCGGCGGCAGCTGCACAAACGACTCAATCTTGCTCCCTGCAATATCTTTCGGATTCGCCGTAGGCGCCACCTGCATATCCTCCGGCATCGCCAGATTCAGCTGCGAAAACAAAGCCTTGTTCACATCCGTCAACTGCGTCTGCTGTTTCGAGCCATCAGTCGCCACCGAGAACAGATCCCCGATACTGACCGGCGTCGAGATCAGCGCCAGCATCTTCGTTGCATCCGGCTTCACCGCAAAACCCACTACCGCCTGCTTCTCCGCGGTCAACTCTTTAACGGCTCCCATCTTGGCATCGATCGAAACCAGCAGCGCGCTCCCCTGTTTGCCCACCACATCGATCAGCGACTTACCATCGGACGTCCATACGAGCCCACCGCGTCCGCCGCCTCGCGGGGCAGTATTGTCACCGCCCACTCCTCCACCCACCTCAAAGTCGTAGTTTGCCGTCAAGTTATGCACTGGTGGGATCGCCGGCGCCGGCTGTGTCGGATCGATATCCATCACGAACAAGTCCGCCTGCTGATGCGACCTCGGCTTCGCCAGCGGCTGGTCATCCCCATGGAAAGCGATACGCTTCCCATCCGGTGAGATAGCCAAACCCGATGCGTCAAAAGTCAGCTTCGCAACCAAAGTGCTCAACGGCGGAGCCGCCTTCTCATCCTTTGCCGCCCCGTCCGCATCAACGCCCAAAACATAAATCTCGTTATGCGGC
>DASWCA010000598.1:0-10808 GCA_036390355.1 Acidobacteriaceae bacterium | reverse complement strand
CGCCACCGGTATAGCTATTAGTGCTGGCAGTGCCATCGACGAAAGTACGCACACTGGAGTGCCCGGCGGAAGAGCCGGCTCCGGTGCCGTCAGCATTCAGCGGCTTGCCTGTCCCATTCAGCAGGTTCCAGGGGTCGCACGTGCCTGCCGTTGCAGTACTGCCATAAAAACATGTCGGATACGTGGCGTCAGCGGCTGCGTTGCCGTTGATCTGCATCAGGGTTGAGGGTGAGGTCTGAGCGGCCGCCGCCACTGTAAGACCGGCAACAATGCCGGCTAGCAGAAGAGTCTTGCGGATACAACCTGCCTGGGAAGACATTGTTGTTTCTCCTTTGAGAATCAAAGCGATAACGGCCGCAACATCGGTGTGTGGCGGCTCGCAGTGCTGCAATTGCGCACAAGGGATCGCTCGCGCATTTGCGCGAGGATTGGATATTCAAACGTGTCGCGTATGGGGAGGCCGGCGAAGAGCGATGGCGACCAGTCTTGCAACTGCCCTTCGAGGCCCACGAAGAGATGCAGATCGTAGGTCCGGCATCGCCAGGTTACAAGTCACTTTTTGATAACTTCACATTGCCGCTACATTCCCATACAACCCATCAAGGCACAGTGACTTGTAAGCAAATGTGACTATCAGTTCGCAATCCACACCTTCGATTTCATGCTTGCATTGCACCTCTGGCGGTGCTAGTCTCTCGTTTCCATACGCAGCAAACAGCTAGAGGACGTCATGAACGTCGACGCCAACAACCACGGGCCTGTGAGGTTTGGAGCCTTCGAGTTCGATCACGACAGCGGCGAACTGCGGAAACGTGGGCTCCAGGTCAGGCTGACGCCGCAGGCGACGATGCTCCTGCGCGTGTTGCTCGAGACTCCGTGGGGTCTCCGGACACGTGAAGAATTGCAGCAACGCATTTGGCCCTCGCAGTCCTATCTTGACTTCGAACATGGGCTGAACAAAATCGTCCACTCCCTACGCGAAGCTTTAGGGGATACCGGCAACAATCCTCGTTTCATCGAGACCGTCGCAGCCAAGGGGTATCACTTTATCCTGGAGTCTCTTCAGTCGAGTGCGCATTCCACGAAGGGGTTGGTCCGGGACAACGATTACTCCGTCGCGGTGCTGCCCATCGAGACCGCAAGCAACGATCCGGAAGTTATGTTTCTCAGCCGGCGAATCACGTCTGCGTTCATCGATGCACTTGCCATGATCCACGGCCTTCGGGTTGTGTCGGAAGGCACGGTAAAGAGTCGCATCACACCAGGCGCAGACCCCCAACAAGCGGGGAAGCGCATGGGCGTTCAAGCCGTGTTTGCCGGCGAGCTGGTGCTGCACGACGCCGTACTGTTCCTGCGAACGGAACTGATTGAAGTGTCGGATGGAACCCATCTCGCCGGTGCCCGGGCCGAGAAAATGTTCTGTTCCGCACAACACCTCGATGAGGACCTCGTCAACGATATACTTGGCCAATTACAACCTATTCTTGCTGCTGTCACTTGCAAACTGACAAGCAACTGAGACAGCGTCATTCTCTTAGATATTGAAATCCAGCCGCATATTGCTTCGCCGCCGCTTTCGCCGTACCATCGCCCTGAGTGGAATCCCTCAAGAAAAGCCCGAAGCTGAACCCGAACGCAGAAGGCGACCGCCTCGTTGCGGCCACGCGCATCGACGACGACTCGGCCTTCGACCTCAAGCTCCGCCCTACGCGCCTCTCTGAATTCATCGGGCAGACCAAGGCCAAGGAGCAGCTCGCCATCGCGCTCGAAGCGGCGAAGTCGCGCGGCGAAGCGCTCGATCACGTCCTCCTCTTCGGCCCGCCCGGGCTGGGCAAGACCACGCTCGCCACCATCATCGCCAACGAGCTCGAAGTCGGCTTCCAGCAGACGTCGGGTCCGGCGCTGCAGATTCAGGGCGACCTCACCGCCATCCTCACCAACCTGCGCGAACGCCAGGTGCTCTTCCTCGACGAGATCCACCGGCTCCAGCCCGTGCTTGAAGAAAAACTCTACACCGCGCTCGAGGACTACAAGCTCGATATCATCATCGGGCAGGGACCAGCGGCGCGCACACACGTCATGGAGATTCGCCCCTTCACCTTCGTCGCCGCAACGACGCGCCCCGGCCTGCTGTCGTCCCCGCTGCGGAGCCGCTTCGGCATCCTGCTGCGCCTGGAGTTCTACACCGACGACGAACTCCGCTTCGTCGTCACGCGGTCAGCCGATGTGTTGAACGTACCTATAGATCAGGACGGCGCGGCGGAGATTGCGATGCGCTCCCGCGGAACGCCGCGCATTGCCAACCGCCTGCTCCGCCGTGTCCGCGATTTCGCGCAGGTGCGCGCCGCCGGAAAGATTGACCGCGCCACCGCGCAGGCTGCGCTCAGCCTGCTTGAGGTCGACGCGCACGGCTTCGACGAGCTCGACCGCCGCCTCCTCCGCACCATCATTGAAAAGTACGACGGCGGCCCGGTTGGACTGAACACGCTCGCCGCCGCGCTTGCCGAAGAACAGGACGCGCTCGAAGAGGTCTACGAACCGTTCCTCATCCAGATCGGCTTCCTTGACCGCACCCCGCGCGGCCGCGTAGCCACCCGCCTCGCCTACGAGCACCTCGGCATCGAGATGCCCCGCAAGTACGGCCTATTCTAGATGGCCTCGTGCGATTGGCGCCGATGTCAGACGACGAGTTGACGCACTGGAGTTTATCAAAGGTCGGCAAATCTCGAGTATCTTTCCGCGATGAGAACTCCAAGTTTGCGCCACGCCTCTAGCGCACTTGATTTCAGCACGTCCACCTTTTGAGAATATTCGTCTGGCGGCCTGCAAATACGCAACCTATGAAGCATCTGGGGTTCTACCGGGAAGGGAACAGCTCCGATTTCTCCTGAATATCCATCTACATGTGTTGATTCGTATTCGCTGAGCTTGGCAAGTGCAGCTAGAAACGCTTCGAAGAACTCTTGCGCCTTCCGATCGATGAATGGTCTCACTGATCCGACGGAAAAGGGCTCATATATATCGAGAATAAGAGACCAGCCTGTGGTTAGGCATCCCTCTCGCTGTTCGAGGCCTGCCACCAAGGCAATTGCCCTATCCCAGCGATAAAACGTAGTGTGATCTCGACTAGCTACCTCTCCAGCGAGACTTCGTCGGGAGATGTGCGACCGAAAGTATGGTGAACGCGCTATGTCGAGAGTCATTTTCACTATCGACTTTCTGATTTGCTTTCGAAGCTCGACCTCATTTGCATAGTAGAAATAAGAGATTTCACGCTCCTGAAGCTCCCTCTTGATGAACTTCTGCTGCTCCGGCTCTACGTCCGCACCACGCGCACGAAGGAGGTAAACATGGTTTGGGATTCGCTTGGCCTTTACGATGTTCCATTCCTCGTGTACGCCGGACCTACCGGTTGAAGGCCTCGGCGTTCCGTAGGTATCATCTAAAACGAATATTACAAAGTCAGCGTGCTCAATATCCCGCAGATATGTGGCTGGCTCGGAGGAAGGTGTGGAGTCTTCCTCGTAGATTTCCACCGAGAACCCAGAGCTCTCTAATATGCCGTGAATTTTCTGGCGAAGGACCGCCAATGTCAAACGCGAGCTTATGAATACATGTGGGCGACGCATCGGTAAATCGTATATCAATTGAGCTGTGGGCCAAGGGAGGTTCCGGTGCACGGTTTCATTTGGAAACCAATGTGGCCCTGAAACGCATTAAAGGAGACGAGCGATGAAGAAGAAGAACATCGGCAGCAGCTTCGACGACTGGCTCCGCGAAGAAGGCCTCTATGAAGAGACCACAGCCGTCGCCATCAAGCGTATCCTGGCCCGCCAGATCAGCCAGGAGATGATCGACCGCAAGTTATCCAAGTCCGACATGGCGCGCCGCATGAACACCAGCCGTGCCGCGCTCGACCGCCTGCTCGATCCCGAAAATGACGCCGTCACACTCAACACACTGTCCAAAGCGGCAGCTGCCGTAGGCCGTCAGCTTCACTTCGAACTCATCTAGAAGTGAACGAGAATGAGGAGGGCGGAGTTGCGCCGCATTTTTTCCAAAGATTTACCTCGCCCCGAAACCCAATGCGCCGCAACTTGCAGCGTTCTTTGTGCATCCGGCACGGGTCCCACTAAAGTTGCAGGGATGAGAAAGCCTATCTCGTGATAGGCGAAACGGTTGTAAACGCAGAGCTTGCAGTCAGCTTGTCTGCGACCCCTTCCGCGGCGAAGAGAATGGGAGCTACGGGCGCTATTCGATGTCCTATACTAGCTACATCGCCCAATGGGCCTGCACCTGTGTGCTTGAGGCACGCCGAGTTCCCCAGCCTCGCACGACCATAGGTTTTTGTTTCACTCTCCTTGTTCCACTCTCCTGCCAAATCACACGCTGATGGCTACTCGTCAGCACGATCAAGCCACATCCCCTCGACGAGGTTTTTTCTCCATGCGTATCGCTTCAGTTGGCACCGCGTTTCCTCCCCACCGTTATCCCCAGACAGTCATTACCGCAGCCCTTCAGGAACGCATGCAGGACAAGTTGGCGTTAACTGGAGTCATGAATCGCCTGCACTCCAATTGTGGCGTGGACTTCCGCCATATCATGTATCCGCTCGACAGCCTGGGAAAGCTCTCCGGATTCGGTCCAAGTAACGACCTCTGGATCAAGGGAGCGCTCGAACTCGGCCAGCAGGCGATCAAGAAGGCGCTCGATCACGTCGGACTGGCGCCGGCGGATATCTCCGCCATCTTCTTTACCTCCGTCACCGGCATCGCCTGCCCAAGCATCGATGCCCGCCTGTGCAACCTGATGGGCTTCCCCAAAAATATCAAGCGCACTCCGATCTTCGGCCTGGGCTGCGTTGCCGGAGCCGCGGGCATCTCGCGTGCAGCCGATTACGTGCGTGCATTTCCAAAACAGTACGCGCTGCTGCTCTCGGTGGAACTTTGTTCGCTTACCTGGCAGGAGAACGACTACTCCATGGCCCACATGGTCGCCAGCGGTCTCTTCGGAGACGGCGCTGCCGCCGTTGTTCTCGCCGGCGAGGAGACGGAGATCGCGGAAAGGCCCACCAGCATCAAGCATCCCTGTCCGCGTGTCGTCGATACACTGTCCACGTTCTATCCCGACACCGAACACCTGATGGGATGGCAGATCAATCAGTCCGGCTTCAACATCGTGCTCTCCGCCGACGTTCCCGAGCTTGTGAGAACGCAGCTCCGGGGCACTGTCGAGGGCTTCCTGGAGGACAACAACCTGACCATGGGCCACATCTGCAGTTACATCTTCCACAGCGGCGGACCCAAGGTTCTGCTGGCCATGGAGAGCAGCCTCAACTTGCCCGAGGGCGCTTTGGCCGCGTCGTGGAACAGCCTCCGCCAGCGCGGAAATCTATCCTCCGCGTCAGTGCTTACAGTCATGCAGGATTTCCTGCTCAACCGCCCGGGGAGCCCCGGATGCTACAGCATGATGGGTGCAATGGGACCGGCGTTCTGCTCGGAGCTGCTTCTGCTTCAGTGGTAGTGATTCGCTCTTAACAGACAAACGGGAGCCCGCATTAGGGCTCCCGTTTGGAGAGAGAGCAAGGCTAGACGGCGAACTTGCGGCGTGCAAGCCCAACGACGCCGAGAAGACCGGTGCCGAACAAAACGAGGGAAGCAGGTTCAGGAACAGTTGGCGAGGCGATCCCCGTAGCGGAGAAAGTCGTGGCCGTAGGTTGGGTCAGACTGGCTTCCTGAGTGGTGAAGGTGAAGACGCCCGGAGTCGGATCGTAGTTGATCAAGCCGGTGCCGGTAAAGAAACCAGTGCCGGTGACATCCAGACAGGTGAGGGAGCATCCCGTTACACCGCTCACAATCGTGGCAGTGTAGGTGGTCATGAAGTAACTGAAGGTTTCTCCACCTTCCGTGGTCCTCATGACCTCGACCGGACTGATCGCACCGGGGACTACGTTGAAGCCGTTCGAGTAGGGAAGAATGAGACCCGGGAATGCGGGAAACATGGTTACGGGGTTCATGAAGGTTAGCCCGGAAAATGAACCCGTCGATCCTGCTCCGACGAGTGCAGCTCCGAACTGAATAGTTGAGCCTGTGAACGTATCGTTACCGATGATGTTGACATCTCCGGTGATTGGGGTGGCATTGGCAGCAATAGCGCCGCCGATGAACAAGGCAGACAGAGTAGACAGCATTGCGAGGCGCTTTAGCATTGGACATCTCCGTGGGTAGAGAATTCAACGTGCGAGCCAAACTCTCGCACCAGTGATGCAAGTATGAGGAGAATGGCTTCCTCTTGGGTTGCCTGATGCGCGATGCAGTTTTTTTTGTGGCGTTGCCTGCCGCTCCCTCGGAGTGGCCTCAATCCTGTGATTTTTGCTTGGGATACAGGAAGCGAGCGGCGGTGAAAGTTACGAAACGGTTACTTAAGAGAGTTTCACCCGGTCAAATTCTGCGACCAAAAATGGGGATCCAAGGCGACACAAAAATCGCCCCGTGCCTTTCGTTCGCGACGCGGGGCCTGCCTTCGTATTGCGAATCGACTCGTGTCGGGCGCGGACTAGCGCGCTTCGGCTCCGGTCGACATCTCGTGGTGGATTTCGGCCATCTCCTGCGACTTTGCCGCGAGGTCGCGGAAGTTGCGGGCAAATGTCTCGCACTGCCAGATCATCGCCGCCTGCTCCTCGGAAACGCGCGCCGGGTCAGCGCCATGCATCGCCAGCATCGCTTCGTGCACATGCGCCTGGGCGAGATAATCCTGCGCCTTGGCCTCGTAGTAGGCGACGATATGCCGATGCTCCGCCGCAGTCGTTGCCGACGAGTTCAGCGAATCGAGTTGCTTCGCCTTTCGATCGAGATTCCGGTCAACGGCGGATGATACGGGCGCAAATGGTAAAACGGGACAAGTCATAGTGGGGAAGAAACTTCCCCAACGTCCGGCTGGCCCAGGAGGAGGAGAGGCCAGCCGGCGCGGCATTGGGGAACGCTTTCGGTACGTCTGAGAGGGAGTATGCCGCAGCGCAGGCGGCGTGGCTGTGACATGCGTCACAAAGTCTTCCGTTAGCACCGCAACCTCCGGCTAGTTCTCGCCCGGCTTCTCCACCCCGTCGATCACCAGCACGTCTACCGGTCCCTTTGCCGCCACCAGCTTCAGCCCAAGCTGCTCTTCCACGGCCGTAAACAGCGTCGGCCCGGACGCGGCATCCGTATCCGCCGGTTGTCCGGCGCGCATGGTATCGGCGGCCCACGCCAGCGTGAGATCGTAGCTTCCCGCCAGCCCGGTCTTGTCGATTACCGAGCGGCCCACATCTCCCGCCAGCGTCTTCGCCAGCGTCTTCAAGTCGACGCCCGTCGCGACCATCTGGTTCTTTCGGCTATCTCCGTTGACGTTCATCGAGCCCCGCTTCCCCTCCTCCGCCGTCGTCTCCTTCAGCTTCGAGCCGCTCTTCGCGATTATCAGCTCATAGACGGGAAGCTCCTTCGCCGTCATGTGGCATTTCAGCGCAAACCGGTCTGCCAGCAGACTCTGCAGCCTGCCCATCCGCCGCTCGTTCCACGCATCGTAGGCAGCCATGTCCGCCTTCGTGGGAGCCGTATCTGGCGGGTCGATCTTCGCCGCAACCTCCCAGGTCGAGGTGTTCACCCAATCCGGCCCACCGGAGAGCTGGAAGTCCTGTAGCCCGTATGCGTTAAGGATCAGCCTTTTCAATGCTCCGGTCGCCGTCAGGCCATCCGGGCGCGACCGCATCGACGAACTATTGCTCGATGTCTGGCTCGGCTTGACTGAGGACACATCAAAGCTCGGCCGGGCGCCTGCTACGCACGGAGCCAGCACCGCCGCTGCTGTACCCTGCTGTGCCAAAACCGTCGGCAACAGCATCAATCCGAATCCGATTCCGGCCACCCAAGCCCGCATCGCACCCCCTCGAACCTCGAACCCGCAACTAATTCTCCGTCGGCTTCTCCACGTGGTCGATCACAATCACATCCACCGGACTCTTCACCGATTCCAGCTTCAGCCCAAGCTGCTCCCGAACTGCCGTGAACAGCGACGGCCCGGACGCCTCGTTCCCGCGCGCGCTTCCCGAGGTTCCGAGGCCTCCGCCCTGGCCTTCGTCTCCGCTCCACGTCAGCGATATGTCGTAGACGCCGGTCAGGCCTGTCTTGTCAACCACCGTCCGGCCCAACTCGCCCGACAGGACTCCCACAAAATAGGGAATGGTCGTGCCCTCGGCCGTCACCAGTCCGGAGCCAACCTTTATCGCGCCCGGCCCATGCTTGGCAATCGCGGGCGTGTCCGGTTTTTCCACTGCCGGCTTCAGCTTGGTTCCGCCTTTAGCCACTGTCAATGCATACACCGGCAACGATCGAGTCTCGTGGTGCATGGTCAGCTTGAACCGCTCGGTCAGGACCTGCTTGAACATCGCCCGGCGTTCATCGAAGCTCATTTTGGCCAGCAAGGCAACGTCCTGACCTTCCACCTTCGCCTCGATGTCGAATCCCTGCCTTCTCGCCCAGATTGGCTCATTGATAACCTGGTCGTCATCCACCAGGTAGCTCTCGCCGACCAGGTCATGAAGGTTGAAGTCCCTCGCTACGAAGCCATCCGGCGTGAATCGCAGCTTCAGTCCGTGGCCGTCCCCCTTGCCCGTCTTCACCGAAATTACACCGAAAGTAGGCGCCTTCTCCGCGCCCGGCTTCGGAAGATCCACTCTCTGGCCCCATGCAACCGTTACTGAAACCACAACCCAGCCCGCTAACAACAACTTTGCCTTCTGCATCCGGTTACTCCTCGAGTCGGTGAACTTACTCTGCTGCCACCTTCACTCACGGGCAGTCCTCGCTCGGCGGTTCGACTTCCCTCCGGGTACGCCTTCTGGTGATTTGGTTGACCACAGAAGCATACGCTTCCAAACGCCCTCCGCATAGAGAATTCGGCCCTTTTGCGGCGTTTACGGCACGGCTGAAGCCGTGCCCTTAAGGAACACGGGCTCGACACCGTCCGACCACCCCTTTTTCAACCCACCACCCATGCGTCCGTGCCCCATTCATCGCGGCTTCATCGCGATGAGTGGGTCCACCGACACCGTCTGACCAGCCGGGTGCCCCAATTCGGGTGCCCCATGTCTCGCTTTTGAGACATGGGTTGCTGGTTGTTGGTTGTTGGTTGTCGGAGACGGCTTGTATATCGGTGAGGATGAGAGCTGGTGCGGGTGTGGTTGCCGGTTGCTCTGGTTGAGCCAGGTGATGGAGGATCGAGAGCAGAGGAATGAGATGGGTTGCCGGTTTCCCTGGGTCCGTTAGGCGTTCCTCGTTGTCCGTTGTTGGTTCTTCGTTGTCCGTTGACCTTTCTTCGTTGTCCGTTGTTGGTTGTGCGGGTTCCTTAGACAGGTGCGTTTCGATTGGTGCGGGAGTCTCGGTGGGCGGTAACCCCAGGGTCGACGATGAAACTGTCGAACCTGGGGCACCCGTGGCGGGAATTTTGGCGGGATCGTCGATCTCGCAGGTTCGGCCGGGCGGGGCGATGTCTGGGCTGGCGTCGGGGATGGAGACCCACGGCTCCTTGTAGACGTCGCGGACGATCTGGGTGGGGCGGCGCACGATGCGCAGTCCGCGGGCGTTGGCGGAGGCTAGCTGGAGTCCGTAGAAGAGCGAGTTGGCCTCCTTCGGCGTGAGGCAGCCGGTGGCGAGCGCGTTGATGACGCAGGAGATAGCTAGCTGGGCCGATTCGCGGTCCTCGACGGCGGGGAGCTGGAGGAAGCGTGGATGCGGGATCTGCGCGGACTGGAAGTGGACTTTGTTGCGATAGAGTTCGTGACTGTTGTGCAGGCGGCTGTGGAAGTAGCAAAACACCGAGTTCGAGAGGGCCGCGCCGCGGCATTGGAGTCCGTTAGTCTTGATGTGACGGCAGAGATCGACTTGCATTTGATGCTCCTTTTCCGTGGCACCCCCCCGGGGGGGGGTAGGCTTAAGTAGTTGCGGTAGAGCGAGTTGCGATTTTCGGCTCCTGCAAATATCTGATTCCAGGATAGTTATAGTCAAATATTAGAAGGCAAAGCAGTTAGCTCCATTTTGGCGCGTTTTCTGCCAAAAGGCAGCCATGAGCAAGACAAGTCAATTGGAATCCATTTTGCGCCCCCCACGGGTGTTTTTTTGGATGAGAGGACAGGGCCAGGCACGAGGCCGCGCTCCTGTTGCTCTACTTTATAAGTATATCGGGCGTGTCAAGCGTTTCCGGTGTGAAATGGCGTCTGGTTTAGGCGAGGTAGTGCCATTGATTGTGCGAGTTCGCTGGTTTCTAGAGAAAAGTTGGGGTTTGCAGAAGTGTCCGGTTTTGCAGGCGGTGAGCATTCGTGCAACGGTGTGAACCCATGTCTCAGAAGCGAGACATGGGGCACCCGAATTGGTGGTGATTCAAACCTGGGCTCCCCGCCTGCTTCTACCGAGCATTAGCTGCAGCCAGTGCCTCAAGGTTTTCGGTTTCATCCGAGCCAAGCTGTTCTTCGCCGTCAGCGTGTCCGGATGCTCCTCACCCAGCAGACGGCGGCGAGTCTCCAGCACTTGTTCCTCAAGCTTCCGCGCTCGCGTCCGATCACCCTGCGAGTACAGCGTCAGGGCGAGATTACTCATTGCCCATAAGCTGTTCGAATGTTCCTTACCAAGCACACGAAGGCGAGTCCCCAGCACCTGCTCCTGGAGCTTCCGCGCCGTGACCGAGTCGCCGAGGGCCTTCAGTGTCACAGCGAGATTGTTCATTGCCGTCAAGCTGCTTGGATGTTCTTCGCCAAGCACACGAAGGCATGCCTCCAGCGC
>DASWCA010000597.1:0-4653 GCA_036390355.1 Acidobacteriaceae bacterium | reverse complement strand
GGTCCTCAACCACGTTTCCAGTTCGCCGCTCTGGCGCAGCAACTGTATCTCTGCCTGCCGCAACTGGAAGCTGGCGTCTACCACACCGAGATATTTGTCGCGCTCGGAGATGCGGGCGTTCTGCTCGTCCTTAGGCGTCATCTGTGGACCGTTCGGGTTGCCCGATTGCAGCTGCACACGAAGCACATCGAGTTGCTGCTGCGCGAGTTGTTGCTGCAACATGGCGACATCAGCCTGCGCCTGAAGTTCGGTAACAGTGTGGCGAATGCGCGTTTGGCCGTCGAGAGCATCAAGCTGTGCGCCTTGCGCGTCGTGCAGGGCGCGTGACGCCTCCGCCGCGGTCTCGAGCGCTTTCGCCGACCGGGACTTATCGAAGAGAGGGAGGCTGATCTGGACACCGAATGCACCTTCGTCCGCCTTGATCGTACCGTTCAGCTTCTGCAGCGCTGCGAAGGATGAGGTGAACGTGGCGTACCGGTTGTATTGAGCAACCAGGTTAAGCTGAGGCCGGAAGCGGAAGCGATTGTCTCCCACAGCCTGCAATTGCTTGGCTTCCGCGGTGGCAAAGGCCGATGCGACAGCGGCGTTCGCATAGCCATGGACCGTTGGAATTTCGCTAGAGTCGGAAACCACCGGGGCGGCGGGAAAGTTGTCATCCGCCGCCAGCCCGGCTGGCGGAAGGCCGATGAGCCGCGCGAGATGCTCGCGGTCGTTCGCTGCCTCGTCCTGGGCGCGCAGAGTTCCGAGGCGAAGCTGAGCGGCAGTGAGCTTGGCCTGAGTGAGATCGATCTGCGTATCCTGGCCGGAATCGAAGCGTTGCTGAGCGATCGTGACGAGCGTACTGGCGAATCCCGCCTGCTGGCGCACGGCCTGCTCACGCTGCTGGTCATGGGCAAGAGCGAGGTAGGCGAGCGCGGTATCCTGGGCAACCGTTTCGCGGACGTCCTCCAGCGCAAACTGCGCCGCTTTCAAGCCGGCGCGAGCGGAGCGGATATACGACATCTGCGACGCGTTATAGACCAATGAACCGCCGTTGACGGTGAACAGTGTGGGCGGATTGGGACTGTATCCGTAGGACTGGCCCAGACCAGCACCCGCAGTGACAGACGGGACGTAGACGTCGTGTGTTTCGGCAAGCTGGGCATGCGCTTTGGCGACATCCGCCTGCGCTCCCTGCACCTTGGGATGGCTGCGCAGCGCAAGATCAACTGCAGTCGTCAGCGATATCTGCGCCAGCACCGGCGATGCGAAAAGCAGCAGCACGGGCACTGCGAAGAAGCCCGCCGTCAGGCGCAGAAAACGGCCCAACACACAAGAAGCGACGCTCCGACGAGTTGTTGAACGAGAAAGCATCTGTCCTGAGAGAGTCCCTCGAAGGCGCTCAGCTTCCATGGTATCGTTTGCCGGCATCACAGGCCCTGTACCGTCCGGGAGCGTCGCGCAAACGCAGGGGCGAGGGCCGCCGCCGCTTCCGCTTCCCTGTTGGCCTCCTGGGTTTCGCCGCGCGATGCCAGCAGCTTGCTCAGTTGGAGATGGACTTTGAAAGCCGGTGCCGCATCGGACTTTGCGCGAGAGGCAAGGTAGTCGCGAAGGCAGCGCTCGGCAAGTTCGGGATCGCGATTGGCAGCAGTTAAAATGCTGGCGGCATCAACCAGAACCGGGCCATGCGCGCGGTCAGCGGCGAGACCTGATCTGATCGCGGACAACGCATCGTCCGGCCGCGAGTGAGTCTGATAAAACTGGGCGAGATCGATCCAGGCTTCGGGCGAGCCCTGAACGGCGACAGCCCGTTTAAACTCTGCCTCCGCCGTCGACAGATCATTGTTGTCATCCGCCAGCCGTGCAAGTAGCCGGTGCGCGGCAACGGGAAAGCGCGGCATCATCCGTGCTGCGAGCGCTTTCGCCTTGTCGGCGCCTCCGCCGACAATGAACGGAGCGGCAACATCGTACTCGCCGAGGTCGTTGAGCGCGGCCAGGTTCGACGGATTGAGTTCCACTGCGCGCGCAAAACTGCTCTGAACCTTGCGGGCGAGCGTGAATCCTGAAAAGGGACCGGCATGTCGTGCCTTCATGCCGTAAGCCCGTCCCAGCCAGAGGTACGCGTCGCTGGCCTGTTCGTTGTTTGCCGCCGGGGAGGACACGGCAAGCTCGCACTGCTGGATGGCCTCGCTGGCTGCATTCTGAGCATAAAAGACGCGGCAGAAAAGCTGGTGCGCGATGGCATCCGATGGATTGGCGGCGAGGGTAGCGCGAAGCACCGTCGTAGCGTCATCGACGCGGCCCTCCTGCAGAGCATGGTAGGCGGGCGCGTTCCCTGCCAGAGAACGGTCAAGCGACGCTGTCTCCGCTACGGGCTGTTGAGCGTAAATGGCGCCAAGCAAGACAGGGGAGCCAAAGAGGAAAGCCAGAGTAAGGACCGGGAAGACCTGCAAAGCCGTTCGCGCGGTACCGGGTTGGTAACGCTTCAGCGAAAATGGGAAGGAATAGGGGGGTATGCTCATCGATTGGACGGATTTGACTCGACGGGTTTGATTTCAATACCGTCGCTGAGTTCGCGGTTCGTGGTTGCGGTTCGGGCGACGGTGTCCCCATCGTTCAGACCGCCGGTGATCTCGGCCCAGTTGTAATTCACGATCCCGATTTTTACGTTGGTGCGGACCAGCCGGTTGTTGATAACCCGAAAAACATACGGTTGTGCATTGTCGAAACGCAGCGCCTCACGGGGAACGGCAAGCGCGTGCATGTGTTGCGCGGTGGTAACGGTGATGGTGACGTTCGCATTTGGCTTTAGCACGCCGTCGGCATCGTCTACCGCGATGAAACACTCGCCAACATTGCGCGTGCCATATGTGATGATGGTGGTCGGAGCCTGGGTAATGTGCCCGTGCCAGACGGACCCCGGCTTGGACTCCCAGATAATCTTGACCGGCTGCCCATCGGCGAGATTGCCAATCTCCGGCTCGTCGAAATACGCCGTGATGCGCAGGCGCTTGAGATCCGCAACGTACACCAGATCTTCCCCGGCGGTCACGTAGTCGTATTGGTTGACCGGCAGATAGTAGACGGTTCCGGTGACCGGCGTGCGAATGTCGGCGCTGGCGTAGCCGCTCTGCGCTGCGGCCACCGCAGCCTGTGCATCGGCGAGTTGGGCCTGCGCGCGTGCGCGATCCGCCGCGCCATAGCGCTGGGTGCTGTGCTGCTGGATGCTCTTAATATTCTCGTCGTCCAGTTCAACGCGATGCTGGGCAGCCGCTACTTCGCCCGCCGACGCTGCACCGTTCTTCTGGAGTTGCTGCAAGGAGGCGAGCGATGTTGCATCCTGCTGCCGTTGCAGTTTTGCTTTATTCAAATCCGACGCAAAGGTATTGCGCTCGTCCTGCGACCCGCCGCGTTCAATGTCGCTTTCACCAAGCGCAGCTGCCTCGAGCGTTGATTTAGCGTGCGCCAACGTCGCCAGCGCATACTTGTCGTCCATCTTCAGAAGCAATTGGCCAGGCTTGACGTTTCTGCCAACCGCTACAGAAATCTCCTGGACCTGCCCGGCAACCTGCGCATGGGCCTGAAAATCTTCCATTGGCTCGACTTTGCCATTGGTGGAGGAGGACTTGATAAGATCCTGATAGGTGACCTGTGCAGTTCCCACTGTAATGCGCTCGCGCGTGAAGGAGCGCACCGCGTAGACAGCCAGAACAAGCACGACCAGTGCCGATCCCCAGATCACAACCTGCGTAGAGCGACTTGACGTGGGGTTCAGTGCCATGTGGTATACGTGTCAGTATATAAGACTCCCCAAAGCGCAGAACGACCCACAATTCTTCCTACCCCGTGCATAACAAGAGTCTTTTGCGCGGACGGCCATGTGCGATGGAGGAACCCGCGGCCCGTCCGGCACCACCGCCGGGCTTATCCGGGCGGCGAGCTCACCGAAGCAGTCGCACATTGCAAAGCCTTGAGTTCGAGCTCAAGGCCGCCAAAATGAGGCCCGGCATAGGGACCGGTGTTCAGCTTGATCCGGAACAGAAGGTCGACCACGGACCCCTCGGCAAGGGCAAGCTCCGTACAGATCGCAGGCCAGTTGGCAGTTCCGCGGCTCCACCCGATAGCCGGAATTGCGGGACCGCTACCCTTCTGTGCGCGCGCGCCGTTTGGCTCGACGGGCTCCTTTTTCGGCAGCCCGCACTGCGTCAGTTGAAGCCGGATGTGCCTCTCCTGAATGAAGCGCACGGGAGCGGCAAGCCTTGCATTTCGCATTAGGAAGACCGGCTCCGGGTTCCCAATTCCAAAGGGCGCACAGCGCTCAATCCAGCTCGCCAGATCGAGCGTCATCTCGGCGAGCGAGAGTTCCGCGTCGTAACTGACCTGGGGAACAAGCACCGACGTAGTGAGCAGCGAAGCGGCGTAGGACTTCATGCGGGCGCGCAGCAGCGGAAGGTTCGCCGACGGAAGCGAAAATCCGACGGCATGGGCATGACCGCCAAAACGGTGGAAAATGCGCTCCGCAGGATCTCCCGCGTTAGTCGCCGTCAGCGCATCCAGCAGGTGGAAGCCGGGCACAGACCGCCCGGACCCGTGGGCGTCGCCATCGACATGGGTGAGGATCAGCGCCGGCCGGCCAGTCCGGTCGACGACGCGAGACGCCAGGATTCCGAGGAC
>DASWCA010000596.1:0-2218 GCA_036390355.1 Acidobacteriaceae bacterium | reverse complement strand
GTGCAGATCAATTCTACCAATTGGCAAGGCGCGACATACGTGCCATTGCAGTCGCGCAACACAGGCAGTACCACGTTGGGTCAGTACAACACGCCGGATGATCCGGATGCCGCGTCCTGGGCCGGTTCGCAGATCTACACCACCCAGGTGTACCAGAAGTATCCGGGCGATGTTGAATCGTTCTCGAGGGTCGAGCGACGGAAATCCACCGCGAAGAATTTCAATCTCCAGCTCGATTTCAACAACGGCGGCCCCTTCAGGGCAAGCGTGCGTGGCATCCGCGAAACGGCCAGTCTGTCGTACATCGAGACCGACACCAACATTTCCGACTCCGACGGTTGCCTATGGGCTGACCCCGACAGCGCATTGCCCTGCGGGACTTTCGTCTATCCGGCAGAACTGGGCGGCAATCGCGTATTCAACGCCAATGGCATTCCCCAGAATACGGTTCCCATTACTGCGGATTTCAGGGGCCGCAATCTCCAGATCGGCATGCCCGCATCACTCGCCAGTCATTTTGCCGACCCTAACGGTTGGACCATGAAGACGCTGGAATCCAACGACGACTACAACCTCAGAAGCGGAATCACCGCGCTGCGCTTCGATGGGCACTACGACGTCAATGAAGGCTTCCACGTCAATTTCGGTGTGCGCAACAGTATCCGCAGCGCTCACCAGGACGGGTACACTCTGGTTACCCCCGTTTACGCCGGCATGGGTGCCAGCGATCCGCAGGGCTGTCTCGTGCGCTACGTAGCCTCCGATGTGATTCTGAAAGGCAACGCGACTGACGATACGCCTAACACCTGGTGTACCGCGGGCAACGCGGACGGGGCCTTCCGCGCCGGTCCATTGTCGTCACAGCAGCTGGCGAATACACCGGGGCCGCTCGCCAACAACTTCCGAAAATACACCAACCTGTTGGGCTCGGGGATAACCTTCTGGACGATCAATCCAAGCGCCATGGACAATCCGCTGGCGTACTGGAAGTCGCTCTATCCCGATACCACGACACAGGAGGCGCCTGGAATCACCTGGGGCGTGTTCATGAAGGAAACGGCCGGCTACTTGCAAACCGATTTCAGTGGCCACCTGGGCAGCATGACCTACAGCGGCAACGTGGGTGCGCGCGTGATCCACACCGACCTCAAAGTATCACAGGCTTTGAGCGGCGCTCCGGGCCCAAACATCACGGAACCCGCCGATATCGGCACCGCGGTCACCCGACGCAGTTATAACGACGTCCTGCCGGCGCTCAACTTCTCGCTGAATGTGACCAATCAGCTGACGGCTCGCTTCGCCGCCTCCAAGAACATGATGCCACTGGATCTGAAGCAGTGGGGCGGTGGCCTGCAGCTGAATTATTCGCTGCAGGAAACCAAGGACGGTGCGATAAGCCAGGTTGCGGCCGGGAGCTCGACCGGCAATCCGAATCTCGATCCATGGCGCTCCACAAACTACGGGCTTTCGTTCGAGTACTACATCAACCCCACGAGCATGGTCGGCCTCGAGCTGTTCCGCATCAACGTGAAGAGCTTCATCAAGAACGGTGCCGTGACCGACTGCACCCTGCCGGATGCGGACGGTGTGGTCCGCAACCATTGCATCTCAATCACCGAGCCGATTCAGGGCTCGGGCAACAGCATCCAGGGCGTGGAGTTTGACTATCGCCAGGGCTTCACGTTCCTGCCTGGGCTCCTGTCCAACACCGGCATGGAGTTCAATTTTACCTACGCGCCCAGTAAAACCGGAGAAACGGATCTGGCCGGGAACAAGATTCCGTTCCAGGACAACTCGACCGAGTCGGGGAATTTCATCCTGTGGTACCAGAGCAAGCGATTCCAGACGCGCGTCGCGTACAACTACCGTTCGAAGCGAGCCGTGATGGAGAACGTGGGCGGAATCCTCGGCATGGAAGAGTACGAGGAGCCGCAGAAGTACCTCGATGCATCAATCGCATACAAGGTCAGCAGGTACGCCGAACTGTTCGTGAACGGCACCAACCTCACCAATGAGGCCCAGCGGTACTACCTCGTATGGCCCGACCAGGTGGGGCACTCGACCTTTTCCGAACGCATGTACACGGTCGGCGTCCGCGGGCAGTGGTGATCGGTGTGTTGGGAGCGGCTAACGTGAGACGGAACCCGGGCACACCCACAATCCGGGCCCTGTTGACGACAGCGGCGCTGGCGTTGCTGGCGGTCCCGTCGCTCGCTTG
>DASWCA010000595.1:0-9352 GCA_036390355.1 Acidobacteriaceae bacterium | reverse complement strand
CGTCATAGACAATCGGCTTGTTCCACGCAGCGCGCCTCTCCGCGGACTTCTCGAAGTCGTAACTCTGCAAACTCGCATGCGTACACCACGGCTTCGAGTGGTCGTAAATCACCCGGCTATGGTGAATCGATCGCAAATGCGAGTACGGATCATTCGCCTGCGTAATCCGGAAGAACCGGTCCCAGTCGCTCATGGTCTTCGCCTTCACCAGGTCATATTCATTCGCAATCGACCACCACACATTCCGGAATGCGGACAGCCGCGCAATCGCATACCGCAGATAAAAGTCATCCGCCTCCGCCCCCATCGCCTTGTAGCCCCAAGCGTCGTACGGATGAAAAAGGATCAGATCGGCCTCGATATTCGCCTTTTGCATCTCCATCAACCGCCGCTCCATCCTCTGAAAATACGCCGGATTGAACCGCGTCAGGTCGCTCGTCCCGCCCCGCCCATCGGCCCCCGCCCCGGTATTCACAAACGGCAAGATCTGCGACCCCTTCCCCAGCGGCTTCGGCAACACGCACACGCGGCTCTTGTTGAAATGAGCCTCCTGCATCCCTCGCAGAGAAGCCTTGGCGTTCTCGTCCGACGTAAACAAGAACGCATACGTCGTCGTCCCAAACGGAAAGTAAGCCGTCCCATCCGCATGCTGAAAGTGATACTGATGCGCCGTCCCCACCGGCCCATGATTCCCCGCCGTCACTGGAGGAGTGCACACAAACGCGCCCGTATGCCCCGCCAACTCCTTCGCCGAACTCTCCGTCGCGTAGCTCCACCGCCCCACCGCGTCCGGCATGAACCGAACCCGATACATCCCCTCGCCGTCGTAGAACCCCGTCACCTGCAAGCTGCGATGCTCCATCGTAAACACCGCTGTCAGCGTAACGTCCTTGAACGGGTTCCCTCCCGACGGCCCGGCGAGCGCAACCTCGAACATCCCCCACTGCTCAACGTTCTCTCGAACCCCAGCCGCCGCCTTACCCGGAGCCGCCGCCAATATCCCCGGCTCAAGCACCGCCGCCACCGTCGCTGCGCCATAACGAATCAGATCTCTACGATGCATGGGTCTCTTTCCTGAATCGAATCAACAAGCATTGAACGCCTGACCAGCCCCAAAACCATCCCCGAAGCTATTCCGAAGGCGCCTCCGTTCTATCCAACCAAAGCCCGAGTGTCAATTGCGTTATGGAAATTAACGATTCAAAATGAAATTACGCGGCCACCCTGCTATAGTCAATCGCGAACGGGCACGAGGACAACATGACAAGAGATCCCCTAAAGGCATCCGCAGCAGTCGCAGAAAAGGCAATGAGGCGCCGCATCCCGAAGTGGGCGCTCCGGTCCAACGGAGCCTCTCCCGCCGACGAACAGTACTACCTCCGAACCATAGGCCGCGCCCTGGAAGTCCTCGACTGCTTCGACGGCCAGACGCCCCTCTCCCTCAAGGAAATCTGCGTCCGCGTCAGCCTCCCCGAGACATCCCTCTTCCGCGTGCTCCTCACCCTCGAAAAGCACAAATACCTCCAGCAGCACCGCGACGGAACCTACCAGCTCGCGCCCAAACTGATCTTCGGATGGCTCGTCCAGGCCGCCGACCGCGTGCGAGCCATCGCTCGTCCCGAGATGGAACGCCTCGCCAACACCTTCGACGAAACCGTCAGCCTCTCCTACCTCTACGACGACCGCATCCACGTCCTCGACTGCATCGAGACCTACCACGAGATCCGCATGACCAACAAAATCGGCCGCGTGCTGCCGCCGCATTGCAGCGCCATGGGCAAGGTCATCACGGCATTTCAGGACCGCGCCCTCGCCGATCGCATCCTTGAGGTCTACGGTCTCTCCCCCCGCACCGAGCACACCATCATCGACCGCCAGAAGCTGTTCGCAGAATTCGAAGAGGCGCGCCGCACCGGCATCGCCGCCGACCGCGAGGAGTCCATCCGGGGAGGCATCTGCTTCGGTGCCGCATTGCGGACTGAAGGCAAGCCTGTCGTCGCCGCGGTCAGCATCTCGTCGCCCGCCATCCGAATGTCCGCCCAACTGGAAAAGGACATCCAATCCGCGCTGCTGGAATCCGCCGACCGCATCGCCAAGCTGGTCGAGGAAGCCTCTCCGCGCCGCCCCGCAAAGTAGGCCGCCCGAATCAACAAATCCCGCATCTCCGCCTTGAGCCATTGCTTCGGCGCAACCGCCATTGCTTCTAGGTAACCGCCATTGCTTCTAGGTAACCCAAGGCTTTAGCCTTGGGCCTCCCAGCCGCCCACCAGGAATGGGGCTTCAGCCCCTGGGGGTATGCCTGTCGGCCCGTGACCGACTCTTTTCGCAGCGCGCCTGCGCCCCTCAGAACCTCACTTGGTCGCGAGAAGAAAGGGTCCTTTGCCTTGCCCCCAAAGTCGTAAAACTGAAAATTATTTCAGTCCATCACACAAATGCCGCCATAGCTTCCAATTTGCATTGACATTCGACAACTGCGCTTTCTATCTTTGACCCCGCTAATCAGAGCCCTGCATTCACTTCCGGAGTCACCGCATGAAACGCATCACCCTCTTGCTCCTACTATTCGTCAGCGCATCCGCCTTCAGCCAGGAATTCCGCGCCACCCTGACCGGCAGAGTCACAGACCCCACGGGCGCCATCATCCCGAACGCGGTCATCATCGTCATGAACACGGACACCGGCGTCCAGGTGAAGACCAAATCCGACAATACGGGCCAATACACCACACCCTTTCTCCTGCCCGGGCCTTACAAGGTAACCGTGGCCGCGCCAGGGTTCCAATCGTATGAGCATACGAACATCACGCTCCAGGCCAGTCAGAAGGTCCAGGAGGATCTGCAACTCAAGATTGGCCAGGCGACGGAGACCGTAGTCGTCACCACCGAAACTCCGCTCGTCGATACCACCACCGCCTCGGTAGGCCAGGTCCTGTCCGCGCAGGAGATCGAGGATCTTCCGTCGAACGGCCGGTCCCCCCTCGGTTTCGCCAAGACCGAGATCGGCGTTGTACCCAAGGCAAAGAACTCGGTTGTGCAAACCCGCCCCTTCGACAACAGCGCCGCCAGCGACTTTTCCCTCGGCGGCGGCAATTCTCAGTCCAACGAATACCTGCTCAACGGCGTCCCCAACAATCAGGACTCCAGCCGCGTACCGGGCTTTAGTCCGAACGTCGATTCGGTCGACGCGGTACGCACCGATATCTTCCAGACCGATGCATCCTTCGGCGACACCTCCGGCGGAACCGTCAACATCACCACCAAAGCCGGCACCAACGCCTTCCACGGAACAGCTTCCGAGTTTAACCAGTTTTCCGCTATCAACGCCCCGCAGCGTTGGTTCGTAGCACCCGGAACCAAGACTCCCGCCACCCGCCAAAATCAGTTTGGCGCCACCATGGGCGGACCTATATGGATTCCCAAGCTCGTCAACGGCCGTAACAAACTGTTCTTCTTCTACTCGTTCGAGAAGTTCGTGGACTCGGTCCCAAATGCCGTCACCAGCACCGTCCCCACCGATGCGGAACGCACAGGAGATTTTTCCGCCCTTCTGCCTCTGGGCTGCTCCACCAACGGCGGCTACAACTCAGCGACAGGCCTCTGTGTCAACGGCAACCCCAGCACGTACCAGTTGTACGACCCGTCTTCTGGCGTATCCAGCGGCGGCAAGATCACAAGGAATCGTCTTTCATTCAACAAGATCGCCCAGATCAATCCGGTTTCACAGGCGCTCCTTCAGTTCTATCCGCATCCCAACCTCGCGGGGGCCTCTGATGGTGAGAACAACTTCTTCTCCAACGTTCCCACTCGTGACGACTACAACTCCCACGCCGGACGCCTCGATTGGAGCATCAACGACAACAACAAGCTGTTCTTTGAAACCCACCGCAGCGAGTATGTTAAGACGCAGTCCAACATCTTCAACAACATCTCCACGGGCACCAGCAGCTATAACGTCTACAACGGCGGCATCATCGACTACATCCACACCTTCAATGCCTCAACCACAATGGACGTCCGCGGCAGCATCACACGGGCCTACGCCAACGCAGCCCTTTCGAGCCAGGGCTTCGATCCGACCAAGGTCGGGTTTCCCTCCTATCTCACCAGTTCCGCGACGGAACTCGTGATGCCGCGCATCGCGTTTAGCGAAACTGGAGTCGCCTTTGCGGGCCTTAGCACCAACGCGGGTAACCTCTCCGCGTTTACCACCTACCAAATCTTCGCCGGAGTCACTCGCGTCCAAGGTCACCATACCCTCAAGTTCGGACCCGACCTTCGCCTCGAGAAATACGCCAAGCTCTCCCCTGGAAACCCAACCGGCTCCTTCAGCTTCGGTAACACCTTCGTCAACGCGGGCACTGGCGGTGCGACGATTCCGTACGGCGCATCCTTCGCCAGCTTCCTGTATGGCATACCCACCTCGGGCAGCCAGACCACCGCTACCCCCACAATGTACAACGCAGCTTACTTCGCGGGCTTTATCCAGGACGACTGGCGCGTCCGGCCAAGTCTTACTCTCAATCTTGGTCTGCGCCTGGAACGCGAGACGCCTGTCAATGAGTCTCACAACTATGCCGTCGTCGCATTCGATTCCAACGCGGCCAACTCCGCGACCGCAGGCGCTATCGCCGCTTACAACAGCATCTATAGTTCCTCGAAAACTCCGGAGTTGCCGGCCGCTTCGTTCCACCCCACTGGCGGCGTCACTTACGCAGACCCAAATCACCGCAGCGAATACAACACGGCGCCCGTATATGTGAGCCCACGCTTCGGACTGTCATTTGCCCCGGCCCGCTTCAACGGAAAAACCGTCTTCCGTGTCGGCTACGGCATCTTCGTCAACCCATTCAACGACTTCAACACACCGCAGTCCTATGGATTCACCGCCACGACCGCCTACACCTTCAATTCCACTACAAACGTCACACCGCCGCTCACATTGTCTGACCCGTTTGCGGCCTCGGTTGCGCCTCTTCTGAAGCCCACCGGCAACGCTCTTGGCGTCAATACCAACTTGGGCGCAGGTGTCCAGTACCGTGGCCCCAACCTCCACGTGCCATACGCACAGCGCTGGAATCTCGACATCCAGCAGCAACTCACCCGGAACTTGGTCATGGACATCGGCTACGTCGGCGCGCACCAGGTCCACCTGTCATACTCTAACTCTGTCAGCTCGGCGCCCTTGCTTCCCTACCTCAGCCGCAACCATCGTGCCGACCCAGCAAACGCGGCACTCATCGACGCAACTCATCCGTGCGGTCAGACACCAACCCAAAACCTGAACTGCGCCATTACGAATCCCTTCAAAGGGCTTCCAAACGTGACCGGGACCTATGCGACGAACGCAACCATCCTCAAATACAACCTGCTGCAGGCATACCCCGAATTTAGCGCTGTCACCCAGGGATTGGTTCCCGGTGCGTCGGCCACATATAACGAACTGCTCGCCCGCCTGCACCTCCGTACCCAGGCAGGCCTTACCTTCAACGCCAATTACGAATACTCTCGCAATTTGATTACTTCGCAGATGAACGCGGGTGAGACGCAACTCCAGTACGGGGAGTCGACATCGGATTACCCGCATCACTTCTCGTTCACCGGTTCGTACCAATTGCCATTCGGCCGGAACGCTCGGTTCTTGTCACACGGCGTCCTCATCGATGCCCTCGTTGGTGGATTCCAGGTCAACACCATCTATCAGTTCCTTTCTGGAACTCCGCTCCAGTGGGGAAGTACTGGCAACAACGGTGCGTTCGACTTTGCGACCGGATCAAATGGGTACAACCAGGACTTCCAGGTCCATCCTCGTAACTTCGGTCACGCCTTCAACACCGCAGCCTTCTACACCGGGTCGGGCGCAGGGTATGCGAATTGCCTGAGCGGCAAGGGAACGTGCGATCCGACCGATACAGGCCAACCCAGCGGCACTTATAACTACCGCACCGCGCCCATGTACTTTTTCCGTAGCGACTTCACCAACGACTTGGACGCTTCGATCATCAAGAACTTCCATTTCGGAGAGCGATTCAAGTTGGAATATCGGTTTGAAGCCTTCAACGTCCTCAACCACACCCAGTTCGGAGCGCCAAACGTAGGCCCAACCTCCTCGACCTTCGGAACCATCAGTACCATCTCCAGCGTGAACCGCACCCTGCAGCAGGGATTGCGGGTCCAATTCTAGGAGTACCAACAAGCAGGGAAATGCCCCATCATCTCCCTGCAAAATAGTTTTTGCGAAAAACCTCAGCAAATTCGCGTGTCAAGCCCCTAAATGGCTTAACTCGCTGATTCGTAAAGAAATAGACATGGCCGTGAGTTATGCCCAACCTGATATCATTAAAAGAGTGGAGTTAAAAAAAGGAGTGGAGTTTAAGACGAAATCTCAGCCGCGAAGCCGGATTCGCGAGTAACACCAATGATATCAAATATTTGACTGTAAGCCACATGGAATCTTATATTTACAAGGACGCATTTTGGCATCTCATTGCAAACGCGACACTTAGCTATACCACCCCCCCCGGGGGGGGCACCCAAATCAGCCGAACGAAACGCTATAGCTCGCGCCCCCCTTCAACGAAGCCGTAAACGTTCCATCCGAGGTCCGAGTAAACGCCACTCGCCCGCGCCCGTTACTCCAGGAGGTGACTTTTTGACCGGAAGGTATCGCGAGCCGAATTTCAGCGTCCCGTGAAGCGCGCAGAACCGACTTGGTCGCCTTGCCGTCTTTCCATTCGAGGTCGATCTCCAAACCGCCACGCGCGCGCAGCCCGCGAAAGCTTCCCTCCGGCCAAGCCTTCGGCAGCGCGGGCAGCAGCCGCACAACGCCCGCATGAGATTGCAGCAGCATCTCGATCAGGCCGCTCGGTCCGCCAAGATTCCCGTCGATCTGGAACGGTGAATTTTCCTTCAGCCCGCACACGTCGAACAGATTGTGCCGCGTCGACTGGCGAAACAGTTGCAGCACGTTCTGATAAGCTGCCTCGCCGTCCTCGAGCCGCGCCATGCAGTTGATGATCCACGACCGCGACCAGCCTGTGCTTCCGCCGCCCGCTGCAAGCCTCTTGTCCAGTGTTATCCGCGCAGCCCGCGCAAGCTCCGGCGTTCCGCGCAGTGTGATCTGGTCATCCGGATACAGCCCGAACAGGTGCGAAATGTGCCGATGTCCAGGCTCCTGATCGGCATAGTCTTCAGGCCACTCCTGCAAGCGCCCGTCGTGCGTGATCTTGAACTCCGGAAGCCGTTCGATCGCTGCCTTCGCCCTGGTGACCAGTTCCGCATCGTCCTGCGGACTGCCCAGCAGCTCCGACGCACGCACCAGCCGCGTCAGTACGGCGCGCACGATCGACAGATCCATCGTCGGTCCCATGCACAGGTTGAACGCCTTGTCATCGGGCAACTTGTACTTGTTCTCCGGCGAGCACGATGGACCCGTTACCAGCTTGCCTGCATACGGAGTTCCCTCGGGAGCGACTGTCAGGTAGTCCAACAGAAACAGCGCATTCTCGCGCAGCAGCGGATAAGCCCGCTCGCGCAGGAAGCCGAGGTCGCCGCCATACTCAACGTGATCCCACGGATGCAGCGAGAGCCAAGCTGCTCCCATCGCCCAGATTCCGCCGCCAAGCGTGTCGATCGGTCCGGAATCGCCCCAGATGTCGGTGTTGTGATGAACCACCATCCCGCGCGCGTTGTAATACTTCTTCGCCGTCACCAACCCTGACTCGCGCGTCGCATCCTCGAGATCGAACAGCGGCAAATGGCAATCCGCAAGATTCGCCCGCTCCGCGAGCCAGTAGTTCATCTCCGTATTGATGTTGATCGTGTACTTGCTTCCCCACGGCGGATCGACCGACTCGTTCCAGATTCCCTGCAAGTTCGCGGCCAGCGTTCCCGGCCTGCTGCTGGAGATCAACATGTACCGTCCAAACTGGAAGTAGATCGGCAGCAGCGCAACGTCTTCGCCGCCATCCTTGATACGTTGCACCCGCCTGTCAGTCGGCGTTGCCGCATTGGGATCGTCGCCCAGGCGAATCTCCGCCCGGCGAAAGAATCGCTGGTGGTCCGCCACGTGTCGAGCCTTTAGCTCTTCATAGGTCCTGCCGCTCGCCGCCTTGAGATTCGCCGCAACCGCGCCCTGCATGGCGCTGAGTCCGGCAGGATAGCGGTAGCTCGTCGCACAGTCGATCAACAGTGTCACAGCAGTCGCGTCCGCAACTGTCAGCACTCCGGCGTCGCTGGTCACCTTGCCGCCCTGCGTCAACGCAAGCAGCTCGCTGTGAAATCGAATCCCAACCGGATTTTCTTTCGCCGGCAACCCGGGATTGTCGTTTACGGGAATCGCCTCGCCCGCCAGCACCAACCGGTCGCTGCCGTCAGAACTGGTCGTGAAGTGCGCAGGCCTGTCCAGCCTGGCTGCGAAGCTGATTTTGCCGGGACCGTTCGCCGTCATCCGCACCACGATCACCTGGTCCGGAGCCGAACTGAATACCTCGCGCACGTGGCTCGTTCCGCGATGCGAAAAGCTCGTCTTCGCAATCGCTGTGTCCAGGTTCAGTTCCAGCCGATAGTCCTCAACCTTTGTCTCCGGCATCAGGCCCATCGCCGAAAAATCGAGATGCAGATCGCCCAGCGTCTGGTAACAAGGCATGCGCCGCGGAATCGAAAACATGTCCGTCGTCGCCAGCGCCTCCGCCTCGGCAATCTTTCCGGCAAACAGCAATTCGCGAATTCTCGGCACTGCCTCAGCCGCTTTTGGATTATTGCGGTCGCGCCGTTCTCCATCCCAGATCGACTCCTCGTTCAGTTGGACACGATCCATCGCTGGATCGCCGAAGACCATCGCCCCGAGCCGCCCATTGCCGACCGGCAGCGCATCCGGCCATATCGCCGCCGGCTGCGCAAAATGCAGCACATAACGCGAGGACTCCTGCGCCTCCGCACTCGGAGCGCTCGCCCATCCTCGCCGCTCCGCCAAGGCGGTCGCAAGTGCGGCGGTGCCTGCCAGAAATCGCCTGCGGCTCACGCGACTTGAAGAAATCGTCATCCTGTCACATTCCCTTCTATCACTCAACTTAGAAACCGCGGTCCTACCAAAAATCAAAGCTCATAAATCATCGCAGAATGAGCCTCGACCAAGACGTCCCGTGCGCGTGCCACACGGACTTCGCCAAAAACCGTACCTTCCGTACTCTCCAGTCCCGGACCACTCAGTCTCATCGCACTCGCCCGAACTCGCGAAGGCAACTCCACGCCGATCGCCTCGTTGTCCTTATTAATAATCGCAACGCGACGCCCACCTTTCTGTTCCAGAACGTACGCCGTCAACTTAGCCTCCGCGCCGGTCAGTGTCGAAGCCA
>DASWCA010000594.1:0-15274 GCA_036390355.1 Acidobacteriaceae bacterium | reverse complement strand
TTTCAGATGCCGAATCGCGTAATGGGGGTTTGTTCTTGTCCCCTCGATTGTAATGTGAGAGTGCCTGCCATGACTAGCGAAAGCACCCGTATCCCCCGCAAAACATGCGGCTGTCGTGTATTTGATGCAATTCCGTTCGCGACCGTGGGCGTGGTGACCAACACTCCCAAAGCCGCTCCCAACGTGTTAATTCCACGTCTCAACCTATTTTGTCTTGATTTCGATCTATCCGTATACGAGCGAACCAGCCCCAGAGTTTCTCTCCGGACATTCGGCCTATTTGCAGCCCGGACTTTCTGCCTATCGATCGCTGGGTTCATGCCGCTCATATGATCCGTCCGTCGCGGATATGCACGGACCGGCTCGCATATGCCGCCGCATCCGGATCGTGCGTGATCATCAAAATGGTCTGGCCCGTCCGCTCGTTGAGGTCCTTGAGCACACCAAGCACTGCTGCCGAATTCTGGCTGTCCAGGTTGCCTGTTGGCTCGTCCGCCAACAGGATGGCCGGCTTGTTCACAATCCCGCGGGCAATCGCCACACGCTGCTGCTGTCCGCCGGAAAGCGCCCGCGGCTTGTGCTTCATCCGGTCGCTAATACCAAGAAGCTTCAACACATCCTCAAACTCCGGAGTAAACGTAGTCGAACGCCCGCCAATATACTCCACAATCTTGATGTTGTCCTCCGCCGACAAAGTCGGCAGCAGGTTGTACTTCTGGAACACAAACCCCACCGTCGTCTTGCGCAGGTCGGTCCGCTCAGTGTTGGTCATCCGGGTGAGGTCTTTGCCGTCAATCACTACGTTTCCCGCACTAGGCGGCGTCAGACCGCCCAGAATATGGAACAGCGTCGACTTGCCCGAACCCGAAGCACCGACGATCGCCACAAACTCGCCGCGCGCAATGTCCAAATCCACTCCGCGCAGCGCATGCACCTCGACATCGCCCACGTGATAAACCTTGGTCAATCCCCTAACCTGAATAATTGCTTCGGCACTTGCGGCCGTCTTCACTGCGCCCTCACTCATACGACAGCGCCTCAGTCACATCCTGCTTCACAGCCTTCAACCCCGGAACGATTGCCCCCAGCAACGCCCCTCCGACCGCAATCGCACCGGCGATCGGCCACCAATAGTAGACCGTCTCCTGCACCAGGCTGGCCGGTACCGAATGCTTCATCAGCCACTGCGATCCGTAAGTCAGCAAGATGCCCACTACCGTTCCCAGCAGTGCCAGCAGCACCGTCTCGCGAAGAAGCAGACTCAGCACCAGTCCCGAAGATCCACCCACTGCTTTGATAATCCCGATCTCCCTCGTCCGTTCCAGCACGGCCGTATACATTGCCATGAATACCACGATGAAACCCACAATGACTGCGATGCCGATCACAACGCCAATGAAATCTTTCAACATGCCTATATTGCTGATCGACAGCATCGACGTCAGCTCTTCCATTGTGAGAATCGGATAGCTTGGCATCTTCGCTTTCAGGCTATCCACGACCTGCTGCGCGTACTTCGGGTCGTCCAGCTTCAGATAGACCTGGGTCAGGCCCGGGCTCCCCGTAATCGTCTGCAGCGCCGGCAGCTTCACGCAGATGCGCGCGAGCTTGCCACCTTCGTAGATACCCGAAATAGTCCAGTCATGGGCGATCAGGTTCAGCGTGCTGCCAACGCGCAGATGCTTCTGCTGCGCGTAATACTTATCAACGATCATGTCGTTGTCGTTGATCGGATCGCCGCCTGCGAGATATTCAAACCCGCCGCTCATCTTGTTGAATGCCGGAAAATCGAGCCCTGTAATCGAGTCGGGAAAGGTCAGGCCCTGGATCACCGTTCCCGTAGCCAGCGCTACGTGCGGCTCCTGCGTCAGCACGGCAGGCAATTTGGCGCTGATCGGCGACGAGCTCAATGACGACATCACTGTCGAGTTCGGCGGTCTCACCACAATGTCCGCGCCCACGCCACGCGCCCGCTCCGCCGTCGAGTCCAGCGTTCCATGACTCACACCCACCAGCGTCAGAATCATGGTTACTTCCACCGCAATTGCCAGCACACTCAACAGTGTGCGTACCGGGCGATGGCTAAGATTTGCGAAAATCAGCTTATTCAACACAAGCTTCGAGTCTATCGCACTATGCGCGTCTGGCAGGCACCGGACCCTATGCCATGTGTCCTACATCACACAAATCTTGTAATTGCATAGAATGAGCCATGCGCGCTGCCGCCCTGATTGCCGGTCTGTTGTTCTGCCTGAGTGCGATCCTCGACGCGTTCCAAACCATCATCCTGCCGCGCCGGCCGACCGGCCGCTTTCGCATCACGCGGCTCTTCTACATCGTCACCTGGTCGCCGTGGGCAGCGCTCGCTCGACATACTCGAAACCCCAAGGTCCGTGAACAAATTTACAGCACCTTCGGACCTGGATCGCTGCTGCTTCTGCTCATCGTCTGGGCGCTGCTTCTCATAGCCGGCTTCGGTCTGCTCTTCTTCGGCCTGCGAACGCCGTTCGGGGATGCAATGGCCGATACGAGCGCTCTGGCGCGCCTGCGCACCGATCTCTACGTCAGCGGAACCACCCTCTTCACGCTGGGCATCGGCGACGTCTTGCCACGGAGCCTCGCCGCCCGCGTTCTCATCGTCGTCGAGTCCGGCACCGGCCTCGGATTTGTCGCGCTCGTCATCGGATACGTTCCCGTGCTGTACGGTTCATTTTCGCGCCGCGAGATCAGCGTCGCCCTGCTCGATGCACGCGCAGGGTCTCCTCCAACCTCCACCGAACTCCTACGCCGCCACGCGTTTCCCGGCGGACAAGAAGCTCTCGTCGTCCTGCTCGTCGAGTGGGAGCGTTGGTCGGCTGAGATCCTCGAGTCGCACATCTCCTACCCGATTCTCTGCTACTACCGCTCGCAGCATGACAACCAGAGTTGGCTGTCGGCTCTGACCGCGGTGCTCGACAGTTGCGCGTTGCTGATCTCAGTCGTTCCGGGAGTCGCATCGCGGCAGGCGCAGTTGACCTTCGCCATGGCTCGTCATGCGCTCGTCGATCTCGGGCACGTCTTTCACCTCGAAAAAAATGAAGCGGGATGGCGTGCCAGCGGCAGTCCGGACCGGCTGCCTCCGGAAAACTTTGGTCGCGTCTGCGACCTCATGCAGGAAGCCGGAATGCAGCTATGTGGCGATCCCGAGGCGTCTGCCCGATTGCATGCGCTGCGAGCGCTCTACGAACCGCACGCGCAGGCTATCGGCTACTACCTCGGCATGTCGCTTCCGGGATGGATTCCGGAGCCACGAGCCAAGGACCAATGGAAGACAGTCGAGGAAGTGCGCTCGAAGGCCGCCTCAGTCCTCAAGAAGAGCAGCGTCATCAGCGATCAGGCCGTCGCGGTCCGTCCGCACTCGGAGGATCACCACTAAACCGGTTACTGCGGCTGGCCCGGCTGAACGGGCGCAGGGTTCAGCTTCTCTTTGGCAATCGCGCCGGCCGGACCCTTCTTGTCCGAGTCCTTCAAGCTGGCGTAAATGTTCTTCGCCTCGGCGGTCTTGCCCTCGGAGTTGTAGAGATCTGCCAGCGCAAGCTGTGCCATTCCGGCGGGAATCGTGGTCGTAGGCTTCGCCGTCAGCTCTTTGTATTCCTCGATCGCCTGCGGATCGCGTCCGGTGTTGCGGTAGAGCTGCGCCAGGGCGAACTTGGCCAGGCTGGCGAGATTGCTGTTCCATCCGCCCGCAACCTTCTTCAAGGTGTCCTCGCCGGCCTGGTTCTGCCCCGCTTCGATGGAGGTCAGACCGGCAAAATAGAGCGCGTTCCGGCCGCTGGGCGTCATTCCATATTTATTGGCGACGTCGGTGAACAGCGCGTTGGCCGCTTTCGCCCTCTCCGCTGTGGAAGTATAGGTCTTCACGCCCGGAGGAACCGCTTGACCCGGCTGTGACAACGGCGTCTGATATGCCTGCATCGCTGCGCCGAACGCCGCGGAAGCAGCATCTGACCGGCTGTTGTAGATCACTCCGCTGAGCACTGCAATCAGGATCGCCGCGAGAACGATCGCGCCGGTGGTGATCACCGACTTGCGATGTTCGCCGGCCCATTCCAGGCTGTGCGTGGTGGTTGAAACGAACTTGTCTTGCTTGAGGGCTGCCTTGGTCTGCTGATCCACTGTGTTGTGATGTCCTTTGAGGCCCGGCCTGATCTGCTCCGCGCCGAAAACTACGCGCCCGTCAACGTCTGGCGCAACCTTGTAAGTCTATCAGCCGCCGGGTGGAGGATGCTAGACTGCGCCCATGATACGGAAAAAGCTTTGGGCCGCCATGTGCCTCGCAACGCTGGCAGCGATACCCCTTGCAACAACACCCCAAAACACCGCGCCTTCCCCACCCGCACAGTCGCCAACTCCCGCAGCCCCTTCACTTGCCGCCCAGATTGCCGCGCTCGTTTCCGATCCAGCCGTCTCGCGCGACCACTGGGGCATCTACGTCACCGCCCTCGACGGAACCCCCCTCTACGGCCTGAACGAGAGTCAGCTCTTCCAGCCGGCCTCCAACGCCAAGCTCTACACCACTGCCGCAGCCATGGCCCTCCTCGGCCCCGAGCGCCGCATCGAGACCCGCGTCACCGGCGTGCTCGACTCCGCCACCGACATCGTCAAAGGCGACCTCACGCTCATCGGCGCAGGCGACGCCAACCTCGACAGCCAGGACCTTCCCTACGTCCCGCCCGCCGCCCGCCCCAAACCGGCCCCCGGCCAACCGCCCCTCCCCCACCAGCCCAACCCGATGCACGATATCAACGATCTCGTCGCCCAACTCGCCGCCAAAGGCGTCAAGCAGATTACCGGCGACATCATCGGCGACGACACCCTCTTCCCGTGGGATCCCTATCCACAGGACTGGTCCATCGACGACGCCGTCTGGGGATACGGCGCCCCCATCAGCGCCCTCACCATATCCGACAACCAGCTCCGCCTCTCCATCGCTCCCGCCACTGCCGGCCAGCCCGCCACCGTCAAGCTCGAACAAGCCGTCCCCTATTACACCGTCCAGAACGAAACCCGAACGGTCGAGAGCAAGGCGGAGGCCACCGGCGTTCAAGTCTCCCGCCTCATCGGATCTCGAACCCTCCGCCTCTACGGCTCCATCTCCCTCAAAGACGAGACCGACATCGAACACGTAGCCATCGAAGATCCTGCCGAGTACGCCGCCATGGTGCTCCGTGCTGCGCTCATCGATCACGGCATCTCCGTCACCGGAACTGCTCGCGCCGAACATCGGCCTGTCACGGATGCAACTGGTTTCCTCACCAAAGTTCGTCAGGATGCAGGGCAGGATGAAGATGTTGTCACCGGCGGGATAGAAGGCGGTTCATGCCTGATGGATCCGCCGCCCATACGATTCCCCGGGATGCCTCCTCCCCCGCCGCCTGGCGCCATGACGTTGGCGGCCCACGAGTCTGATTCACTCGCAGCCGATATCACCCTCACAAATAAGATCAGCCAGAACCTGCATGCGGAACTTCTGCTCAGGCGTCTTGCCAGACGTTCCTTCTGCTCGAAGGGTTCTCCCGCCGAAGGCACCCGCCTTATCCGCGCCTACCTCATCCACGCCGGCATCGACCCCAACGACTTCATCTTCTTCGATGGCTCCGGCCTCAGCGGACACGACCTCGTCACCCCCCGCGCCACCGCAAAACTGCTCGCCTACGCCGCCACGAACCCCACGCGCTCTCCCAACGAAACGCCCTGGTTCCCGGCCTGGCGCACCTCCCTGCCCGTCGGCGGCGAGGACGGCTCCCTCGCCGAGCGCTTCCCCAAGCCGCCACTTAAAGACCACGTATTCGCCAAGACTGGCACACTCGGCGAGGCGCGCGCACTGAGCGGCTATCTCGACTGCGCCAGCGGCCGCACCGTCATCTTCTCCATCATGGTCGGCAACCATCCTCCGGGCACCAGCGCCGACCGGGACGTGATGGACAGGGTCGTCGCCGCGATCGCCGCGGCCGAATAAGAACGAAGGATTAAAGCTTCCCACCTTCCCATGCTTCAGGCATACTGCTGAGACACCGAAATATAGTTTCGCCGGGCCCGATTGTTCACGTTTAGGAGGACCAGAAGTGGCGACAGATGCGTTGCGGCAACAGGTAGTAGTGCGCCGGGAGCGGCCGGCGAACCCGGCGTGGGACCGGGTCTTCTTCTCGGCGATGATCGTGGCGCTGTGGGCCGCAGTCCTGTATGGATTCGCGAGGACTTACTTCCTCGCGGGCATGGTGAGCGCACCGCTGCCGAACCGCCTGATCCACATTCATGGCGCAGCGTTCACGCTGTGGATGATTCTCCTCGTAGTACAGTCGGCGCTGATCTCGGCCAGAAAGGTTGCGTGGCACCGGACGCTGGGCATCGCTGGGATGGGCCTGGCAATTGCGATGGTGGTGCTGGGGGTCATGGCGGCGACGGATGCGCTGCGGCGCGGGGCCGCTCCGGAGGGTCTCGATGCGAAGACGTTCTACGTGGTGCCGATCACCGCGATCGGGTTGTTTGCGGTGCTGGTGTTCTATGCTTACCGGGCGCGGCGAAAGCCAGTGGTTCACAAACGGCTGATCCTGATTGCGACGATTGCCATCGCCGCTGCGGCCTGGGGGCGCTGGCCGATCGCGATCCTGCAGGACCATCCACCCTTGCTGAACGTTGTGACTCTGCTGTTTCTACTGCCGATCGTGGTATATGACATCGTCTCGCGAGGCAGGGTGCAGAAGACCACGATCTGGGCTTCACTGTTTGTGATGGTGGTTCAACTTGTCCGCGTTCCCATTGGATTTACCCCGGTATGGCACGCGTTTGCAACCTGGATGGCGGGCAAGGGATAGGTCAGCGCGAGCCTGAGCTCCGCGTGGGATGTCCGGATACGCCATGCTCGGATGCGACAATGGATGCATGAGAAAGATTGCAAATGGACTCCTTGCGCTCGGCGTCGCGATGATGATTGCCGCTGCCGTTGGATGCACCAAGCTGCCGCCGCCGACTCCGCTGTCGGAACTGAATCCGCAGCAGGCGCGCGGGCACGACGTCTATCAGGTACATTGCGCGCAGTGCCACAACGACCGCACCAACGAGCCGCTGAACGGACAGACGCTGCGCGGAATCTTCAAGAAGCAATATCTCGATAGCGGCGCTCCGGCCAATGACGAGCGCGTGATGGACGCCATTCTGTATGGCCGCGCCATGATGCCGGCGATGGGAAATTCCATGACTCCGGCCGAGCGCCAGGACCTGTTGGCGTATCTGCATACGCTGTAAGGATAGTTGCAGGTTCTCAGTTGAATTGGGGTAAGGGTTGAGCGATCAAGGCGAGGAACGCGCTAACGAGAAGGGAAAGATGCTGCCCGGTATCGCGGCCATCTGCCTGTTCATGATCCTGATGACCATGGTCAACGTCTACGCGACAGTGCATGGCGCCTTCGGATTCGGCAGGGCAAAATACGGAATTCTGGCGCTATGTACGCTGTTGGCAGCAGGAATCTTCGGACTCCTGCGACTCCAAAAATGGGGATGGGCGTTGGTGACCGCCGGCTGCCTGCTGTTCGCGGCGGGAGACTTTTTCTACTTCTCGAAGAGTCATACCGCATTCTTCCTGGTGCGCGGATTGTTCATTCTGCTGTTCTTCCTCTACCTGGCGCGGCAGGAGACGAGGGAACGGCTGCACTGATCGATGTTCGGCCTGAAGCTTCGCAGGCGATACAATTTACAGGGATGACACCGCCACTCGCTGAACAACTCAACTCGGAGCTGGTACAGATCGACCTCACGCCGCGCCGCCCGGTGCGTAAGCCGGAGTGGCTGAAAGCGAAGGCGCCCGGTGGCGAGACGTTCCACAATCTGAAGAAGATGGCGCGCGACCTGCGCCTGCACACCGTGTGCGAGAGCGCAAACTGCCCAAACATCGGCGAGTGCTGGAGCCAGAAGTCCGCCACTTTCATGATGCTCGGCAACCTGTGTACACGGCGGTGCGGATTCTGCGCGGTACCCAAAGGCAAGCCCGAGCCGATCGACTTCGACGAGCCGCGGCGCGTGGCGTATGCGGTGGCACAACTTGGGCTCGCCCATGCCGTTATCACCAGCGTCAATCGCGACGACGATAACCTTGGCGCAGCGCGAGCCTTCGTTGACGTGATCCGCGAGATTCGCGCGCAGGCTCCCGGATGCCGGGTGGAAGTGCTGACGCCGGACTTTCAGGGTGTCGAAGAATCGTTGCGCATGGTGGTCGCGGCGCGGCCGGAAATTCTGAATCACAACATCGAGACTGTGCCGCGCCTCTATCGCATCGCGAAATCTGGCGGCAGGTACGAGCGGTCGCTGCGATTCCTCGAACAGGCGAAAGAGATTGCCGCGGAATCAGGCGAGACGCAGGTGACCAAGACAGGAATCATCGTCGGCATGGGCGAAGAGATGCACGAGTTGCTCGCCGTCTTCCGCGATCTGGCCGACCGGCGTGTCGACATCCTCACCATCGGGCAGTATCTGCGCCCATCGCGCGACCACCTCGTCATGCAGCGTTTCTATACGCCGGAGGAGTTCGCGTTCCTCAAGCACGAAGCCCTCGCGATGGGCTTCCGTCACGTGGAGAGCGGCCCGCTGGTGCGCTCCAGCTACCACGCCCAGGAGCAGGCCGAATCGACTGGGCTGGCCTGAGAGGTCCGAAACGCACCCGGAGACAATCTGCTTATACAGTCTTGACAATATCTCTTGGGATGTTCATTTACACTCGTCGGACGCGAGGTACGTTTATGCAGCGCAGTGGAGGTCACCGGAACGCATGCATGCGCCGGGTAGTGACGGTGGCGTTGGGATGCGCTCTGCTTGGGGCGTTCGGCACCAACGTGCGGGCGCAGGACGACAACAAACTGCGCACGGCCTCGCGGCTTGAGCTGGATATCATCAAGGTGGTCCTGGCTCAGGAGAAGGCCTGGAACAGCGGAGACCTTGAGGGCTACGCGCAGGGATATAAGAACTCGCCCGACATCATCTTCATCGGCAGGCAAGTGTCCAAGGGCTACCAGCAGATGCTGGAAGAGTACAAGCACAACTACCCGACGCGCTCGTCGATGGGGACGCTAACGTTCTCCGAGCTGGAGGTGCATCCCCTGAGCGACACCTACGCCGTCTGCATCGGCAAGTACCACCTCGACCGCCCGAAGAGGGAAGGTGGGTCGGCGGAGGGAATGTTCTCGCTCGTCTTTGAAAAGACCGATCAGGGTTGGAAGATCGTACTCGACCACACAACATAGCAGATTGGTTCTTAGAAATTATCCCGGCACGCGGTAAACTGAATTGAGAGGGAATTATGATCTTCCACATAACCATGGAACCAGTCGAAGATGGTTGGATTATGGTCGAATGTCCGGCGCTCCCCGGCTGCATTTCGCAAGGAAAAGATGAGCAAGAAGCCCTCGCGAACATCAAGGAAGCGATCACGGGATGGCTTTGGGCTGAAGACCAAAAGGCTATGCGCGCCATGCCGCAGGACCGCACATCCCTCGTTGTCGCTATCTAAAGTTCCCTGCACACAATGGTACGCGGTTTCCACAAAGAAACCTCTCACACGCACAGCCTGAAATGCACTAGGCTTGGTGCATGGGGACACTCGCCAACATCTCCGGCAAGGAAGCGGTCAAAGCCTTCCTTCGTGCCGGATGGATTCGAGAGGGTCAGACTGGAAGTCACGTCATTTTGACCAAGGATGGTCAGCGGGCGACGCTCTCCATACCTCAGCATCGTGAAGTAAAGCCCGGGACACTTCGAGGAATCATCCGTGCGGCCAATATGACTGTCGAGGAATTCCTCGATCTGCTTTAGTCAGGTTGCCTCGTGTCACACCGTCATAATCTCTTTTTCCTTCGCCTTGAACAGCTCGTCCACACGCTTGATCTCCGCGTCGGTCAGCTGTTGAATCTCCTCATTGGCGCGCTTCTCGTCGTCGGCAGAGATCAGCTTGTCCTTGGCCGCCTTCTTCACCTGATCGTTGCCATCACGGCGGATATTGCGGATCGCCGTCTTGTGGTCTTCGAGCACTCCGGCGAGATGCTTCACCGCCTCTTTGCGCCGCTCCTCGTTCATGGGGGGGACCGGCACGCGGATCACCTTGCCGTCATGCATGGGATTGAACCCCAGGTTGCTCATGCGGATGGCCTTCTCGATCGGAGCCACCATCGCCATCTCCCACGGCGAGACGAGGATCAGTTGCGCCTCCGGCGTCGAGATCTGCGCGACCTGAGCGAGCGGCGTGTCTGTGCCGTAATAGTCCACCTTGACCTGGTCGAGCATGTGTACGCTCGCGCGCCCGGTACGGGTAGAGAGCAGGTTCGCCCGAAAGTCCGCGACCGTCTTCTCCATGCGCGACTTCAACTGCGAGTGCACATCCTTCAACGCCACAATTGTCGCCATCGTCGATGCCATGGTATTTCCTTCCTCCCGAATCTCAATTCGAAGCTCGTTCTTGAGCGGAGCGGCTCCGACCTCGCTATTCTACAGAGGTTCCGGCAGATGGGCCGCGCCCGGTCGCCTCTATCCCGCCAAAAACAAAAGATTGCGCCCACCGAAGGCAGCGATACACCAGCCTGCGAGTTCTCTTTTGGCACGACTTAAAGCTGGTTACTGCGGAGGTTACCAGAGATCAATTGACAGGCCCACGACAGAGCTTAGGCTTGAACATATGAACGTTGATTTGGATTTCGAGCAGAGAGCGTGGCTCGAGCTTATCTCGATCCTGAACGGCAAGCCAACCGGCGAATTGCTCGTCCAGGCTGCGCAGTTCCTGCTGGATCACGATGCGGGATGCTGCCAGCACTGCCGCCGCCCCGCTGAGTCGCAGAAGTTCCTCGCCAGCGAAGAGCTTGAAGACAGGTTCGCGCGCCTCCTGCGCCAGTAACGCACCGTCGGATCGGACGTGCCGCATTCCTCCCGCGGCGAGCCAGACCCTCCGCCGAGCGCAGTCATTTTCCTCCCGCTTCATCGCGCCAGATTAAGCTGCAAGCGTTCCCCCCATCCCACACCGTAAAATACACCGAGACGTCTGCACCACCGCGCGCCCGCGCAACCGAGAGACGAAAGGTACTGCTTGAAGTTCTTCGCAACCCTGCTGTTGCTTGCGCTCGTCGCGGCTGCTCTCGCGGCCTATGCGGTCTATACCCCCGTCGGCCCTCCTGCGAATACTCCCGATAGCGCCGCCACCTACGTTGACATCGCACCCGGCACCGGAACCCAAGCCATCAGCGCCCAGCTCGAAGAAGCTGGAGTGGTACGCAGCCGCTTCGCCTTCGATCTGCTTCGCGCGCTCAAGCGAGGCAAGCTAATCGCTGGCGAATATCGCTTTAATCATCCAGCGCCTGCCACCGAGGTCTACGACCGGATCGTGCGCGGCGACGTCTACACCATCCCGCTCACCATTCCCGAGGGTTACAACATCTTCGACATCGCCCAGGCGGTCGAATCCGCCGGTTTGGGCCGGCGCGATGCGTTCCTTGCAGCAGCCCGCAGCCAGACCGCGCTCATCGCCGATCTCTCGCCCAACGCGTCCTCGCTCGAGGGCTACCTCTTCCCCGACACCTACCGCTTTGCCCGCCATGTGACGCCCGCCCGGATACTCAGCACGATGGTCCACCGCTTCCGCCAGGCCGACGCCCGGCTTGGCCTCAGCTCCAGCTCCAACCAGAGCGTCGCCCGCACCGTCACCCTCGCCTCGATGGTCGAGAAGGAAGTCAGCCAGGATTCGGAGCGCCCGTTGGTCGCCGGAGTCTTCGCCAACCGGTTGACTCAGGGCATGCCGCTCGCCACCGACCCCAGCGTGATCTACGCCGCCCTGCTCGAAAACCGGTATCGCGGCGCCATCTACGCCTCCGACCTCCAGTCGCCTTCGCCGTACAACACCTATCGCCACCCCGGCCTGCCTCCCGGTCCAATCTGCAACCCCGGCATCGCCGCGCTGAAAGCCGCGCTCGCCCCGGCGCACACCAACTACCTCTACTTTGTCGCCGACGCCGAGGGCCACAGCCGTTTTTCCGCCACGCTCAAAGAACACTCGCAGCAGGTACAAACCTACCGCCGCGCTTTGCGCCACCCAACCCGCTGAAACCCTTTTGCCGGAATATCCGTAATAGATTGAAGCCGGGAAAGACACCCCGCATCCAATCCATGTTGCTTACTGTGTCGCCACACCCCCGCTTTTATAGCCTGCTGACAGATATACTTGAAGTTTGCTCATGAGGATCAGACAAGCCTTATCCATAGGACTGCTCGCAGTGACTCCGGCCCTCACCGGATGTCTCGTGCACACCCACAGCGTCCTTAAAACGAGGCCGCCGGAGGTCGTCTATGGCGCGTCTGTCGACCAGCTTCTCAAAGAGGTAGACGACCGCGACGCCACCATCCAGACCATGACCGCCTCGGTCCAGGTGGTCGCCTGCACCGGCGGCTCGCGCCAGGGGGAAGTCAAATGCTACCCCGCCTTCAGCGGACATATTGTCATCGGCAAGCCGGAGCAGATCCTCATCCTCCTCCAGCTTCCTGTTCTCGGAAGTCAAGCACTCATCATGGTCTCCGACGGCAAGACCTTCAAGATGTTGATTCCACCGGAGAACTGCGCAATCGTCGGGTCCGACGTAGTCACCAACAGCTCGCAAAAGGGTCTCTACAGCCTCCGGCCGGCGGTCATCCTCGACTCCCTGCTGATCCATGGCTTGCAGGATGACCAGGTCGTCGCGATGACCCAGGACAGCCGAGTCATCGCAAACCCGAAGAAGACGAAGGATCTGATCGAGGAGCCGGAGTACGACCTCGAGTTCCTCTCACGGCCCCAGGGCAAGGCCGCCCAGATCCTCCGCGTCATTCACGTCGGCCGAATCAATTTGCTCCCCTACCGCCAGGACATCTACAACGAAGAAGGCAAGGTCGCGACCCAGGCTACCTATAGCAATTATCAGAAGTTTGGCGACGTCAACTTCCCCACCAAAATCGAAATCCAGCGTCCGCTCGACGAGTTGAGCCTCACAATTACGCTCTCCAAGGGCATCAACTTCAATCAGAAGCTCAACGCGGACCAGTTCGTACTCCGACCGATCCCTGCGAACTATGCCATCCAGAACATGGACGATCCCGCCAGCGCCGCTACAAACCCGTGCGCCGCGCGTGCGCCGCAATCGAAGCATTGATCTCCAGCGCCACCCCCAGCGCTGCCCGGCCATCTTCCACCGTCACCTCCGGCTGAGAGCGCGTCCGCACCGCCTCCAGAAACGACTCAATCTCCAGCCGCAGCGGCTCGCCCGCCGCCACCGGAACCTTGCGTATCGACATCCCCGGCGAAGGATGCGCGGGTGCCCCGTCCATGACAGTTTCACCGTCATGGACGGGATGCGAGAGGCTCGCCTGCGCCGCAGCCATCTTCGCCAAATCCATCCCCGCCGCCGCGCTCACGTCGATCATCAGTAAATCCTGCCGCGCGAAGTCCAGCGAAATGTACTGATGCGGCTGAAAGAACCGCATCTTGCGGACTCGCTCCGTGCTCACCCGGCTGGCAGTGAAGTTCGCGACACATCCGTTCTCAAACTCCAGCCGAACGTTCGCAATGTCCACCTTCCTCGACAGCACCGGCAAGCCCACGGCGCGCACCTCGCGCACCGGCTGGCCAACCAGCTTCATCACAATGTCCAGATCGTGGATCATCAGATCCAGCACCACGTCGACGTCCAGCGATCGCGGCGTAAACACGCTCAGCCGGTGTACCTCAAAAAACATCGGCCGGTTGAGCAGCTCGCGCAGTGCCAACACGGCTGGATTGAACCGCTCCAGATGCCCCACCTGCACCACGCGCCCACGCTCCCGCGCCGCCCGGACAATCTCGTCCGCCTCTGCGAGACTCGACGCCAGCGGCTTCTCGATCAGCAGATCGATGCCGCACGCCATCAGCTTCTGCGCACACGCCGCATGATGCACCGTGGGCACACACACACTCGCGGCGTGAATCCGCCCAAAATGATCGGGTGCCCCATTCATGGCGGTCTCATCGCCATGAGTGGGATGCAAGCCGCTCGCCTGCATGCACTCCCCAATCGTCGCGAACGCGCGCACGCCATACTGAGTCTCCGCAGCGGCTCGCGCAGTCTCATCTGGATCGATCACCGCCGCCAGCTCAACCGGATAGCCCGCCCGCTGCAGCTCGCGATACACCCGCAGATGGTTGCGCCCGAACGCCCCCGCGCCCACCACCGCCACCCGCAAAGGCGCGCCGGGTTCGATCACAGGAGCGCTCATCGCCGCCCCTCGCGAGCGCTCGAATCTCGAACCTCGAACCTCGAACCTTGCCCCACCTACTTCACCGGAATCTCAACCGCCTGCCTGCATCGCGCATACAACGCCAGCAGCTCCGTCACCTGGTCCTCCGGCTTGGCCGATGGCGATACGCCGAATCCAGTCCCACCCGCAGCCTTCGTACCCACATGCGTCGTCGCCGCGACAAATTTCAGCAAATCCAGCGCTATGTCTTCCGTGCGGCGAGCCGCATTGTTTCCTTCACTCATCTCGAAAACCCCTCTCGTTCCAGACCCGATGTTAACGGTGAGTACCGCCGCGAAGCAAATCCGGGCCGACGCATCGGCGGCATTTCTGGAAGAGATAATCTAATAGGCGCGGAAAACTTCCTTGTGGCTACACTCCATCGAGAACGGGACACCATGAAAATTTACACGGCAGCAGCAAGGATCACGTGGGCCTTATCGATCATCTTCGGCATGACATCCGCGGCCCTGGGGCAGCAGCAGACGACGATCTCCGACCCTGGCGCAGCATCTCGCATCGCGTGGTGGCGCGATGCCAAGTTCGGCCTCTTCATGCATTGGGGAGTCTATTCCATCCCGGGCCGCGGCGAATGGGTGCAGTGGAACGAGCAGATTCCCGTCAACGAGTACGCTAAGCTAGCCGCACAATTTAACCCCGACAAGTTTGATCCCGCCGCATGGGCCTCCATAGCCAAATCGGCCGGCATGAAGTACACAGTACTTACCTCGCGCCATCACGACGGCTTCGCATTGTTCGACGACCCAGGCAGCACCTTCACCGCGATGAAATCGGCAGCTCACCGCGATTTTGTCGCGGACTATGTCACCGCTATTCGCAAAGCCGGGCTGCACGTGGGACTTTATTATTCGCCGCTCGACTGGCGATTCCCCGGATTCTTCTTTCCCGATCTCTATCAACCAAACGCTGTCGAGATGCGCGAGCAGTATCATCGCCAACTCAA
>DASWCA010000593.1:0-11761 GCA_036390355.1 Acidobacteriaceae bacterium | reverse complement strand
TTCCTGTACAGCCGGAATCACAGCAAGGTGCAGATCACCTGGCGGTTGGCCGAAGGCATCGAGGAGCAGATGGGGCGGAGTGTGATCCCTCTGGATACGGACGATCGCGAAGACGGCACAAAGTCCTAGAGCGGTCCTGTTGGCAGAGTCACGGTGTTGACGGCTGTCGGGTCGTCGCGGAGGCGCAGGTAGTAGACTGCGCCGGTGGGCGGCGGAACCTCGATCGACGACCCAACGAATCCTTCGGGAACGCGAACGGCATCCGTGAACGCTGCGTCGGTGGCGATGGAATCGATGAAGTAAAGCCCGGAACCTGTCAGCGTGCAGGGAGTCGCGGGCTTCGGCGCTGCTGGAGGCGGAGGCGGTAAAGCAAGGTCCGGCGGCTGCGTGGGTGCCGACGCAGGATCGGGCGCGGAAGCAGGGGCTTCGGCAGGAGGCCGAGCGGCTGGCTTCGGCTTCGCTGTTGGAGTGACGGGCGGCGCGACCGGGCAGCTCAGGTCCTCCAGCTTAGGCATGCGGACGAGCGTCACCAGCGGAAGCCAATCGCCTGCAACTCCGCCGGAAGCAACGGCCCGCAGGCGGATTGGGCCAAACGCCGATGGGCCTAGAGACTTCAACGGCAGAAACGTCGCGAGCAGAGTCTGCGGAGTCTGGAGAATCAGCGAGCCGGAGTCGACCGTGAGCGCGGTGTTCAGAGAGCCATCGGGGCTGGCGATCTCGATTGCTCCTCCGCGCGGAAACGGCTGAGCGGACTTGAGCGAGAACATCAGTGCGTCGCTGACCGGCAGGTCGTTTTCGCTGCTGAGCCTGACGTGGAGTTGCGGCTTCGGCGCCGATTCCGCAGCGGGCACGTCCACCTTGCTGATGAGAGTGACAGCGGGACGGCTCGGCTCAACGGACACCTGAAGGCGGAGTGTGCGGCCATCTTTCAGCGCGACGTGCGCGGTCAGAGTATCGCCGGCAGGTGTCGCCGGTGGCTTGGCCTCCGCGGGAAGGGCTACGCGCAATTCCGATTTGCCCCCTGACTGTGATGGTGCAGTTCCCTGCCCTGCGGGCTGAAAGCTCATGCCGCCGAATTCGACCTGGCGAACCTGGTCTAGGCTTGTACCAGATAGAGTCGCGAAGGTGTCGCCCGCGTGAAAGTGAAGGGCGTCGAGCCTGGCCGGCGGACTGTAGGAAACGAGGCTGACAGTCGTGGGTTCTGGATCGCCATACTGGCGGATGGCAAGGTGCAGCGCGGCAGACTCGTGCGCAGGCACGTCGACCATCACATCCATCACATTTGGCTTGCCGGCGGGCTTCCACATCTGCTTCTCCTGGCCAGCGGCCGCGGGTTCGAGCGCGATGCTCTCAACGCAGGCCGTTCCCGTCGAAGTGATGAGGACGTGCTGGTCCTTGCCTGCGATCAGCAGGTCGTCTCCGGCGAGCTTCCAATTCTTGCCGGGTCCGTCCTGCAGAAGCATGGTCGGGCCAGTGAACGGATCGAAGCCCCACGATCCCTTAATCGTTCCGGTGAGTTCGATGGAGGAGTCCGGCCCTGTCGCCTCAGGCGCCGGCGGCGCGGGCGTTTTGGCCATGTCGCTTGCGCTCTCCGGCGGCGGTGCGGGGAGCGCGTGGCGGCGTGCGACCGGAGCGAGTACCAGGCCTCCGCGGAATGCATCTGCGGTCAGCGGAATATCCTGCGGCTGCGCCGGATCAGGCTTCGCGTCTGCGGGATAGTTCAGGTGCAGCACAAGGTCGTGCGCGAAGCTGGTCGAAAAGACCAGAGGCGCGCCTTCGACCGGCAGCACAACATCCGGCTTGGGCAGGCACGAGACCTGGCTCGGGTCGGCGGCGCGAAGCGGCGGCGGAATCGTCGTCTGAACCGAAGGCAGGCCGATCACGATCACCGACTTCGGATTATGGAACGAAGGCGGCGTGTTGAGGCGCAGGTTGAGCGACTCCTGCTGCGGGAAAGCGATCGCTGGAATGTACTGGTACTGCGCGGTGTGCAGCGATCCCATGATGTGGACCAGATCGACGATGCTGCCTACGTAGGCTGAGTAAAGTCCCCCGCCGGCGAGTTGCGTGCTTGAGGCGGTGCCGATGAGGCCCGCGCTGGCGCCGCCAGTGAGCGCATCGACGATCGTCTGGCCATGCCCGTCGTCGAGCAGGGTCTGGCTTCCGGTCTGCGTGAAGCAGGTGTACTGCTGGTCGCGTTGAAGCCTGGTGCAGTCTGCGTTCGGCTTGAGCGCGAGCGTTGCGGCGATGAGGCTCGAGTGCTCCTGGAGCTGCTTCGGATCGGCTGCATCCTCGGGCGTGAGCTGGTGCATGGAGGCGATGTACTTCTCGATCCTGGCCTGCTCGAATCCCGCTGCGCCGAGGTCCTGCGAGGCGCGCACGAAGACTCCCGGACGCCCCTGAACGGCCGAGCGTAGCGTGGTGAAATCACCGCCGGTGACAGGCGCGAGGAAGAGGACGGCTTGCTGCGCCTCGTTGGGCACGGTGATTTCGACGCCTTCCTCGCGAACTTTCTTGTTCCAGGTCTCGACGCGGAAGAACCAGTTCTCCGGCGGAGGATTGGTGGTTCCGCGAAGGAACGCCAGGACCATCAGGTAATGGACAGACTGCGTCGGCGGCAGATCCGGGTGCAGCCAGAGGCGATCGCCGGGCTGCAGGTTGGGAACGGACGCGATGGGCAGCGTCACGCCTTTGCGAGTAACGCGAACGTCGACCTTCGGACCGGCCAGATCGAACCGGGCATTCTGGGCGCGGGCGGCGGTGACACAGGCGGTCGCGCAGACTGCCATAACGAGAACACAAGCCGCTATGTTTGCCCGCAGGCGGCGAAATCGGATCATTCTGTCATGTTAGACGGTCGAAGCCGATCACGAGTCGCCGGACCGGTGGCCGCGGTAGTCAGGTGCAGGTTGCAGGTTGTTGGTTGCTGGTTGTTGGTTGACCTTCGATGAAGACCATATCCCGGGGGCTAGAGTCCATATTGATTCTGCGGCCGTTATGCCGGGACTGAAGTAAGTTGCAGGTTGTTGGTTGCAGGTTGTTGGTTATTGGTTGGGAGCGGAGCTTTGGGGCGCTGCGGGCTGAACACGCGCTCCCGTCTGGATGACGACTTCTTTGACAGCCGAGGAACCGCGATTCGCGGATCAAGGAGTTGGGTGGACCGGGATGGCCGCGGCGGGTACAAAGGCTTGTGTGAATCAGCGATCAGCTCTCGGCAATCGGCGATCAGCGAACTGTGGTCAATGGGAGGGGCCGAAAGCGGCGAAGACCCCAAGGTCGACGGTGAAGCTGTCGAGCCTGGGGCACCCGCGGCTTCGGGGATTTCTTCGATGGGGGCCAGGTCCCCGAGGAAGGGATTGGAGACGACGTCTTCGACGAGAGGCTCCGGGTTGGCTGCGGCGTGGCGGAGGGCTTTCTCGTGCTGGCTGAGGTTGGAGGCGGCGATCTGGAGTCCGTAGAGGAGCATGCCTGCGGGTTTGAGCTCGAGTTCGCCGAGGGCGATGCGCGCAAGGATGTCGTAGATGGCGATCTGGATGGCGGGGCGGTCGTCGATGCGGGGCATGAGGAAATGGCCTCGGCCTCCGCTGGGGCCGCGGCGGGAGGCGTGGTGGTAGTAGCAGAGCTCCTGCTGGCGGAGCGAGGGCGAGCCGCAGCGGTGGCCGTCGGTGAAGACGTGGCGGCAACGGTAGCGGCGGGTTGGGTCGGTTTCGGTGCCGTCGGATGTAGTGGGTGGAATGGATGTCGGATGCTGCATGGTGGTACCCCCTGTACTTAAGTCCTAAAGTACGTGTTCTAAAGATGTTAGGTATGGTGTTTTGGTATATACCAGGTTCGAGGTTCGAGGTTCGAGGTACTAGGTTCGAGGTACTAGGTTCGAGGTGGAAGGAACCCACCCATGACGGTGAGACTGTCATGGATGGGGCACCCATCCGCGCATAGTGCCCCCTGTACTTAAGTCCTAAAGTACGGCTTCTAAAGATGTTAGGTACGATGTTTGGTATATACCAGGACACTGGTTCGGTTAAATGGAAAAGCCCGGCAGGAGGCCGGGCTTCTTTGTTTTTCTCTACTGTTTTAAGTATACCTAGCGGACCATAACTCACATGCCACTTTTCGGGAAATTTGATGTGCTTTGGTTTGTGGATTGTGGACGGGTTTTCCACTGCGGAGGGGGCTTGACAGATTCGGGAAGGTTCGAGATTCGGGGTAGGAAGGTGCCAGGTACCAGGTACCAGGTTCCAGGTGGGGTTCGAGGGGCAAGGGAAAAGGGGGCCCCCACTCATACGGTGACACTGCCATGAATGGGGCACCCGTACACGAGCCGAATGTGGTCTAGTTTTCGGTAGGCATCTTTTCGACGTGGTCGATGACTAGCTGTTCCACCATGGCCTTGCTTTTCTCGAGTTTCAAGCCGAGTTTTCCGAGCGCGTCGGAAACGGTCGAATCGCCGGCTGGGTCCGATGCCGATCCGTCCGGCGAAGCGCTGCCCCGAGGCCCGGTCGGAATGTCGATTCCCTGGTCTCGCAAGCTGGACACGAGATCGGAGAGCGAGAAGTCCACGGCCAACTCATAGTTGCCGGTCAGGCCAGTCTGGTCAACGACCTGGCGACCGTTCCCGCCGCCGAGCGAACTGAGCATGTTGGCAAATCCCTTGAGGGTCATGCCGTCCGCCTGCATATGCATGGTTCCGGTCTGACCGTCGACCAGCATCGTGAACTTCCCGCGCGCTCCCATGTTGTAGGTCGTCGACCCGTTGGGATTTCGGCTGAGAAGCATTGGACCGTCGATCGAATCGATCTTGCTCTCGCCGGGCTTCAGAGGCGCATCCATGTCGATCGCCTGGAGCGCCGGGGCCGTTTGCAATTTGGGCGCTCCCTTCACGACCAGGCCGAGTACCGGGTGCTCCTTGGTCTCTCGATGCGCGGCCAGCTTGAACCGTTCGACGAGCAGCGCCTGCAACATTGCGGGAACGTCGTCCCGCGAGGCGCCATCGGGCAGCTTCGCCGCAATGTCGAATCGGTCGGTCGTCAGCCACTCCGGGCCACTGACCTGGTAGGGCCTGACCTTGTAGGCATCGGCGACCAGTTCCTTCAGCGACATGTAGGTGTAGGTGGCTCGCGATCCCTCCACACGCATCCACTGGGGCCGCTTGCCCGCGCGAAGTCCTGCCAACATGGTGGCCTGGTCGATGGCAGCGGCTGGCCGAACCGACGCCACATCGAAGGTGAGGCCGGCGGAAGTGGAAGGCGCAGCCTGTGATGGGGAGGTCGCGGTCTGTCCAAGAACCGCACCGGCGAACAATGCGGCAGCAACGACTGAGAGTCCAAATTGAATTCGCATATTTCTCCTCTTATACGACAGGTTCGGTGTCAGAGTTCCGTGATCGCTATGCTGCATCAAAGTGCGCCGCCAAGCAGATGCTTCAGCGCGACGACGTATCTCGCGAGCCCCTCGCGGCCGGCGGGCGTCATGCGGTAGAGCGTCTGCGGCTTGCGCCCGGCGAATCGTTTTTCCATGGCGACGTAGCCGGCTTCTTCGAGCTTCAACATCTGTGCGCCCAGGTTGCCGTCGGTTGAGCCGGTCTTCTGGCGCAACCAGGTAAAGTCTGCCTCGTCCACGCCGATCAGCAGCGAGAGCACCGCCAACCTGAGCTTGCCGTGAACCACGGGGTCGAGTTCCGGTAGGTCAGGCATGTTTTTGCCCCGGTCCCGGTGTGTGACGCCGCTCTAGCCACACGGCATAGAGGCCGAAGAGGATCATGCCGAAGAACATCTCGGCGATAAAGATGAACAGCACATACGACCCCGGGACGAAGTACATGGCGATGCCGCCAGCCCACCAGACGACCGCGACGAGACCCTGCGCACGCCAGCGCAGAATCAGAGCGCTGGTGGCGTGCGCCATGCCGATGAACATCAGGATTGCCGCGACGTAGGAGATCTGCCACGCCTTGTGCTGCAGGATAGTGGCGGCTACATAGAGCAGAACCGTGACGCCCATCATCGCCCATACCGCCCCAACGCTCCGGCTCTGCATGCTCCTGCCGCAGCGATAACCGCCGCCATCCCGCCGAAGCACGAAGCCGATGAACTGCAGCAGGAAGCCGGAGGCGATGGTGATCGGCCAAATCCACCGGAAATGCGGCTGGAGCCTGTCCCAGCCCACGCCGGCCAGGTCGACGAATCCCCATAAGACGAAGATCCATCCGAAACGAATCGTGGACTGCCGCCCCTCCGCGATCATCGCCTCCATCAAGGCGACGCGTTGCAGCAGATCGTCGCGGGTCGTGCCGTTGTCGGGGTCAGAATTTGTCATGAGCGATTTCCTCTTTTGCAGTTACTCTGCATTATAGAGTTCTCTATGTCAAGAAAAATTCACGAGAACCAACGGACTGACAAGACAAATACGGGGATTCTGGCTGCGCCAGAATGACAGCGCACGAGGAGTTCCCGGGCGCAGCGGATGCTAAACTCAATTAGCGCAGCCAATTGAATGCATTTTCGAAGATACGGTGACTTCGAAAAGCCATGCACGTGGAGCGTCTTGCGGTGGAGCGTCACGCAGACGTCCTTTGGTTTACGCAAGCCTGGCTGTGAAACTGGCTGTAGCCGCGGAAAGGAAAACATCCATTCCAATGCAGGGTCCGCCCCGCTATCTGCTGAACTGGCGCTGGTATCTGCTGGTTGCCGCGGTGTATTTCGGCGGGCTGGTTTCGCTGGGCACAGCGTTGCGCCACGGCATCGGCTTCCCGCTGGATGACTCGTGGATCCACCAGGAGATCGCACGCAACCTTATCCAGTACCATAGCTTCGGGTTCACTCCCGGGGTAACTTCGTCGGGCTCGTCGAGCACGCTGTGGACGCTGATTCTTTCGCTGAACTACCTCTTTTTCCCAAGCCATTCGCCGGTATTTTTCCCGCTCATCCTGAACTCGATTCTGCTGATTCTTTCGGGCGTGCTGCTTTGGCGCATGGCGGCGCTGGACGGCTTGCCGGCGATTTACGCGATCGCGTTGGCGATGCTGCCGGCGCTCTCGGGCAATTATGTGTGGCTGGCGTTTATCGGCATGGAGCATGTGCTGTTTGTCACGTTTTCGCTGACCGCCATTCTGCTCTGGTTTCGCCAGGACAACGGTGCGGGTTCACCGGATGGATTACGCTCCTCGCTGCTCACTGGCCTGGTGCTTGGCGCGCTGGGGATGACGCGGCCGGAGGGTCTCGCGCTCAGCGTGCTGCTGTTTGCGCTCTACAAGTGGTGCGGGCGCGGACTGGCGGACGTTTTCCGGGCAGCCGGGGTTGCCATTCTGTTTCTGGTACCGTCGTTTCTCATCAACATGAAGACGTCGGGTACGCTGCTTCCGATGACGCTGCGGGGACGGCGTTTTCTGTTCAGCGGGACGGACAAACTGCATGTCGGGAGATCCACGGTGCGGGGTCTCACGATAGAGACCTACCAGAAGGTGATCCAACACAACTTCTTCCACACCACCAGCGGCTGGGCCATGCTGGGCGTGGTGGCTGCGTTCTATGGCTGCTTCGTGCTGTTGCGCCGCTTCCCGAACCGGACCGCGGTGCTGGTTTTGTGGGCGACTCTGCATTACGCGAGCTACTGTTTCACCCTGCCCGCCACGGGCCATGGGGGCCGGTATCAGCCATTCGTACTGGTCCTTTTTCCATCGCTGATTGCGATTGCGCTCTTCGATGTGCTGGCGATCGTCTGGCGCTTTCTGCTTCCTCGCGCGAAGGCAATGCTTCTGCCTGCGCAGGCGGTGGTGCTGGTTGCTGTCGCGGGATTGACCGCCGTCACGCTGCCGCGCTGGAACGTCGCCCTGCGGGACAGCATCTACAACATTGATCATTGCCACCTGAAGATGGCGGAATACCTGGACGCACACTTTCCGCCGGGCACGAAGGTGGGTGTCTTCGATATCGGCACCATCGGGTACTTCAGCCATGTTGATCTGATCGATCTCGGCGGCCTGGTCGATCGCAACTACCTGCCGTACCTGCTGTCGGGGCGAGTGCCCCAGTATCTCGACGAGAAGGGAGCGCACTATCTGATTCTTGCGCATAACGGACCGGAAGGCGTCTATGACGGAACTGGATCTCCGACACGCTTCGGCGATGCGCTTCGTTTCTTCCACAATCCCGACTGGCGGCTGGAGGAGATTCACGCCGAAGCGATTGACTATCCCACCTGGTACTCGAGCTACCTGTACACGCAGCATGCGTATAGAGTCCAAACGCTATACCGGATTGTCCCGGTGAAGCGAGAATCGGGCGCCAGTCAGGTTAAGATGAGCGCATACTCCACAGACACGAATCGCCCCGGAGGGCCACTTTGATCACCACTGCTCGCCGTGCTCCGCTGGAGCCCGTTAGCGGGAACACACCCGAGACTCGTCCGATCAATCTTGCCTACTTTCCGGCACTGGACGGTCTGCGCGGCGCCGCGTTCCTGGTGATGTTTTCGTATCACTATCTGGAGCTTCCCTGGGGATGGACGAGCATCGATACCTTCTTCATTCTTTCGGGATTTCTGATTACCGGGATTCTCGTCGACATGCGCGAGGATCCGCATCGCGTTCGGAACTTCTATATCCGGCGCACGCTGCGAATCTTTCCGCTTTATTACGGAGTGATCCTGCTGCTGGCGCTGCTCTACCCTGTCTTTCACTGGGACTGGACCCCGGTCTACATGGTATGGCCGCTTTACCTCGGCAACCTGGTCCAGTTTCTTTATCCGTTTCAGCCTTATGCGTCTCTCTATTCCGTGACCATGGCGCACGTTCACAGTGTGACGTTTCCCAGGGTCGATCTCTTCTTTGGACATTTCTGGACGCTGTGTATCGAGGAACAGTTCTACCTTCTCTGGCCCTGGGTTGTGTTCTCGGTCACGAACCGCAAGAAGCTGATGTACATTTGCGCAGCCTTCGTTGTGGCCTGCCCGCTCATGCGCGCGATGTCGATCCATCTTCTGCCCCTGGCCATGGTGGGCGGAGGCGCGAACATCTGGTTCACTCCCTTTCGCATCGATACCCTGCTGCTGGGAGCACTGTTGGCGCTGGTGCGGCGCGGACCCAATGCCCGGATGATGCCCGCGGTTGCGCGAACCGGATTCGTTCTGCTGTCCACGGTTATGCTGGTGTGGCTTTTGGTGATTGCCCGGGCGAAATTTCTGGCTCCGGTATATCCGTATCCGGCATGGAGCAGCACCTGGGGACTGATGATCGTCGATTGGTTTTCCGCGTGCCTGATCGTGATGGCGCTGGAGTATCGCTCGGTCACGTTCCGGATATTCAACGTGCGCCCGTTACGGTGGCTCGGCCGCATCAGCTACGGCGCTTATGTCTTCCACGATGTTTTCCACGCGATGTTCCGCCGCTTCGCGCGCCACTACTTTGTGCACTGGAGTCTAGCAACGGCTCTTATCGCGCTAGCGTTCACCCTGCTGATTTCGTGGGCGAGCTATCGCTGGTTTGAATCCCCCTTCATCCGCATGAAGTCGCGTTGGAGCAGGTAGAGACTACGTGCCGGATTCCGCGGCTAGATGAGGCGTCCACTGCACCCGCATGCTCTGCGCGATGGCCAGCACGGCCAGTCCCAGCATTGTGCTTGCGGCTGCGGCGACCTGCGCATTGCTCAAGGCGCCGTGGAAGTAGAGCTTCGGATTGACGCGGACAAACTCGACGAGAAACCGCCCAATCCCGGCCAGCACCAGGTAGAGCCCGGTCATCCAGCCAACCGGCTTCGGCTTTTTGCCCAACTGCCAGAGGATCCAGAAGACCGCCAGCGAGAACAGAAGTTCGTAGACCGGTGTCGGCTGCACCAGCGCGTCGGGAGGGTGGGGCGGCACGAGCGCATTTTTCGCCATATGCACGCCCCAGGGCAGGGTCGTATTGATGCCGTAGTCGCCATCGCCCGAAAGCAGGCAGCCGATCCGGCCCACTCCATAGCCCACTGCAGCCGCGGGAGCCGCAAGATCGAGCATCCGAATCGCGCCGACGCGAGCGCCCGGAGCAGGGCCGGGATCTTCCAGCGAGACCCAGCCAGGTCCTTTGAAACGAGCAGTATGCCCCTGAATCATCAGTACGGCGATGCCGGCGACCATTCCGCCAAACCATGCAAATCCATCGCGAAACCAGCTCAGAAATCCCAGGACAACGTCGAGCGGGTGATGCCAGCCCGGCCTGCCGATGAACCGGAGGGCATCCTCCAGTGCGCGCACATCCTGTAGTTCGTGCCATACTTTAGCGCCGATCACGCCGAGGACCACGACCAGGGCGACGACGTTCAGGGCATCCGCGTCCACACCATTGCGCGCGAAGTTCTTGTGCAGCACAAACGTTCCGGCCACCGCCGCCAGCCACAAGAGCAGCCCGAATGTTCCCAGGTGCACCGGTCCAATATCGAGATAGGGGTACATAAACCTCGCTTCTTGTAAAAGTATATCTACCCAATGGTTTATCGAGGAATGCGGGCAGATTCCGGAAGTGGGTTTGGTTTGGTGAGGGCGAATACTGAGAGATGATTATCAAGTTTGCTCCGGCATATCGGATCGGCCGTCAGGCATGAATTCCTTGCTGCTGGGGCTTTTATATATCGGGCCTTCAGCCCTAAGCACTCTCCCCCGCACCAACCTGGGCCTTCGGCCCAGGCTGGTATCTGGCGCGCTTTCAGCGCTTTTCTAAAGCCGCCTGAGCAAGCTTGATAGTCATCTACGGAGATTCTGACTCTGCGAGTCAGAATGACGGGCGCGGGGGCGAGTCGGAATGACGGCGCGGGGGCGAGTCGGAATGACGGCGCGGGGCTAATCAGAATGATGGCGCGGAGGGTTCAGCCCGCCACAGCAATTCCAGACAAAAACACCATAGATTCCGGATAAGAATACTCGACCTGTCCCCCGCGCATACGCTAACCTAGCCCCATGTCGACCAGCACGCTTGCTTTCCCTCCCGCCGCCGAAATGGACATTCTTGTCTCTACCACTCAGATTGCCGATCGCGTTGCGGAAATTGGCCAGCAGATTACCGCGGACTATGAAGGCCAGAGCACAGGCCACCCGCTGGTACTGATCGGCGTGCTGAAGGGCGCGGCAATCTTCCTCTCCGACCTGGCCCGCGCCATCCACATTGACAACACGTTCGATTTTGTCGCCGTATCCAGCTATGGACGCGCGCGCGTTTCCTCGGGAGCTGTTAAGCTGATCAAGGACATCGATAACCCGATCGAGGGACGCCACGTGATTCTGGTGGAAGACATTCTCGACACAGGGCTGACCCTGAGCTATCTGCGTGGGCTGATGTTGCAGCACAAACCTGCCTCGCTGAAGATCGCTACCTGCCTGGACAAGCCGGAACGCCGCCTGGTACCAATCGAGGCGGATTATGTGGGATTCAAGATTCCCAACCAGTTCGTAATTGGCTATGGAATGGACTACGCCGAGGTTTATCGTAATGTCCCCGACATCCGCCTGTTCCCCAACGACGCAGGCCACTAGCAGACTGAAGCTAGGACCCCGCCAGGAAGCCTATGACTTTCTCTCCCGTACCGATCGAAGATCCAGCATCCACGCTATCCGTGCCCGCTTCCGAGGGCGTGCAAGTTTTGCTGAACGCCTCGGCGATGCTGCTTTCAAGCTTCAGCGTGGACGCCGTTGTATCCGGCATCGTCGATCTCGCGCAGCAGATCATCAAAGCGGATGCATATGCGGTGTGGCGCACCTACGACCGGACGAATTGGCGGGTTCTAGCCTCCAGCGG